>JASHQK010000237.1 GCA_030039195.1 Candidatus Sulfotelmatobacter sp. | reverse complement strand
GCTAAGGCTTACAGATTTTTGAGCTCCCGTACTAAAGGCTGGAGATCAGCAATGGCAAAATCCATAACCGAAACAGTTCATATTGACGGCCACGGGATTGAGCGCGCACGTAATGCGGCTCTGATAGTGGGCGCGAGCCTGTTTGTGGCTTTGTGCGCGCATATCACGATCCCCCTCATGCCGCTAACGCCGGTGCCGCTAACGGTGCAGAATTTCGCGGTGCTTCTGGTCGGCTTGCTGCTCGGCGGCCGGCGCGGATTCGCCGCCATGATGCTTTATCTGCTAGAGGGTGCTGCTGGCCTGCCAGTTTTTAACCCGAGCGTTCTGGGCCTCCATGGAATCGCGCAGCTATTCGGCCCGACTGGTGGATTTCTGGTCGTATATCCGTTGGTCGCGTTCGTCGCGGGCTATGTGTTTGAGCGCGGCGCGAAAAATTTCGTGCGGGCGGCAATCGCCGGCATTCTTGCAGAAATTCTACTGTTTGCAGGCGGTTTAGCTTGGCTCTATGCCCTGACTCATTCCCTCGCGAGGGCCGCGTATTTAGGACTCTACTGGTTCGTCGCAGCAGAAGTGATCAAGATTATGTTTGCCGCAGCAATCGCCAGCCGCTGGGCGCGACGCGCGAAGGCGCAATGATTTGGAGTTAAGCAGATGACTGTAGTTTCAGAGACAACCAAGGCCCCCGACAGCAATTCATCGATACAGGTTCGCGAGATCGCCGTCGCTCACAGCCCGGATTCCGATGACGCTTTCATGTTTTACGGACTGGCGACGCACAAGGTTCGCACGCCAGGGTTACGATTTACACACACACTCTGTGACATCGAAACGCTCAATCAAAAGGCGCGCGAAGGTGTTTATGATGTCACCGCCATTTCCTTTCACGCTTATCCATACATTCAAGATAAGTACGCGCTGATGTCGTGTGGCGGAAGCGTGGGCGAAGGCTACGGCCCCATGATCGTTTCGCCCCGCGCGTTCACCGTGAGCGAAATCAAGACCAAGCGGATCGCCGTGCCCGGCACCCTCACCACCGCGTATCTGGCTTTACAGCTCTTCGCGCCCGGCATTCAAACCGAAGTTGTGCCTTTCGATCAAATTATTCCGCAGGTGCTGGAAGGAAAATACGAAGCCGGCCTCATCATTCATGAAGGGCAATTGACTTACGACAAATCCGGGTTGCACCGCGTCGTCGATCTTGGCCGCTGGTGGCAGAAGGTGACCGGCTTGCCTCTGCCGCTGGGAGGCAACGCGGTCCGCCGCGCGCTTGGTCCCGAAATGCCTGCGGTGACCGCGGCCCTGCGCGAGAGCATTCAATACGCGCTCGATCATCGCGAAGAAGCGCTGGCCTACGCGATGCAATTCGCCCGCGACCTCGACCCACAATCAGCCGACAAATTCGTCGGCATGTACGTGAACGAGCGCACGCTCGATTACGGTCCGGACGGCCGCGAGGCGGTTCGCCGTCTGCTCGACATGGGACACAAAGCCGGAATCATCGGCCCGGAGGCGCAGATCGATTGGGTGTAACGAAGCTTCTAGCTGCTGGCTCCTAGCTATTAGCCAACCAGTCAGTGATTGTATTTTGACCGCGACCGAAGAATGCACTGGATCACGAAACAATCCATGACAGTGAGTTTTAGCTGGAAGCTAGCAGCCAGGAGCTAGAAGCTTGCACAGTCAAACTCTCCTCATCGACGCGGACGACACGCTCTGGGAGAACAACATCTATTTCGAGCGCGCCATCGCGCGTTTCATCTCATTCCTGAACCATCACGAATTCTCTGCGGAGCAGGTTCGCGAGGTGCTCAACGACGTCGAACGCGAATGCATCGTCACGCACGGATACGGCTTGCACAGCTTCGCGCACGCGCTGGTCCGCACATTTGAACGCCTGAGTTCCGGCCCGGTCACCCCCGAATTGCAGGAGCAGGTGCGAAGCTTTGCCAACAGCATCGAAAATCACACGATCGAATTTCTTCCGGAAGTTCCCGCGACCCTGGAATACTTGCGACAACGCCACCGTCTCATTCTCGTCACAAAAGGCGCACCCGCCGAGCAGATGGGGAAGGTAGAGCGTTCAGGAGTCAGCCAATATTTCGAATCGACAGAGGTTGTCGCGGAGAAAAGCGCCGAGGTTTACGGACGCATCGTCGAGCAATTCAGTCTGCACCGCGAGTCCACATGGATGGTCGGCAACAGCCCAAAATCCGACATCAATCCCGCACTGGCAGCCGGCCTGCACGCCATTTTCGTTCCGCACGGCGATACCTGGATCCTCGAACATGAAGAGCTCAATCCCGCGCCACCGAACCAGAATTTGTTGATCGTGGGTAGTTTCGCCGAGTTGCGCGAGCATTTCTAGTCAATCCGCCAGATGGCTCGCGGTCATCCCGAAGCCTCGCGCTTTCACCAGCGAGGCGAGGGATCTCGCGTGCGACTTCCGTGGCGCGGAGATCCTTCGCTCCGTCTGGAAAACGGCTTCGCTCAGGATGATAGGGAACCGATTCGGGTCCGGTGGTAGCTTCCCAGGTTGTCGATGGCCCTCCAGTGCCGGGAATCAGCTTCGTTACTATGTTTTCTTCCTGGTCACCGCAGCATCAACTTAACCAACAAGCGCGTCTCAATCTGAGCCACTGTGCGTGTTAGGCTCAACTTGCCTGAAACTGGCTTCCCACTTCGTCGGTGGCGATAGAAACCAACAATCTACGGCGGCTGTTGCGCACAGTCGAGGCGCTCTCGGAACTTGGGCCGGCGCTTGCGGCCAAGCGCGAGTTCTCTGAAACTGCGCGGATGATGTTGTCTGCGGTGATGGAAGCGGCCGGCGCGCGTGAAGGCGCTTTGTTCCTGTTCAGCGACAAGCCCGCCATGCTGACTTCGGTTGCGGCACAGGGGTTCGCGCTCCTGCCCGATCCCGCTTTCGTTCCCCTTCTTCCCAAGCACGTGCACGCGCTGACAGCAGCGCACGGGCCGATCGTTTTGAACGCGACGACATATCCGGTTTTTTTGAGCTCAAATGGCAACGTCGCGCCAGAATTGTTCAAGTGCCTGGCGCCACTCAAAACGGCGGGTACGCTCGCCGGTCTGGTCGCGCTCGGGCGCCGTCCCGGCGACGCGCTCTACGAAGACAGTGAGCTCGACGCTCTGGAACTGCTCTGCAGCTACGTTGCCCTCGCCGTGCACAATCACACGCTGACGCAGACGATCGCGCAGCGAGTCTCCGAAAATCTGCGCCTGATGGCCTCTCTGCACGGTTTCTACGACACGGCTCTGGAAGCATTCGCGACCGCGATCGACGTGAAGCACGTCAACATTCACGGCCACTCGCTGCGTGTGGGACGTTACGCGGCGGCGATCGGCGAAGCCATGGGGATGCAACCCACCGAGATCGCCGCCCTGCGCAGCGCCGGATATCTGCACGACATCGGCAAGGTTGCCGTCGACCGCCGTCTGTTCAGCAAGCCGGGGGCGCTCGATCCCGAGGAATTTCGTGAGATGGCCGATCACACGACCGTTGGCCACCAGATCGTCAGCACCGTGGAGTTCCCCTGGCCCAGGATTCCCGAAGCCGTGCGCTGGCATCACGAGCGCAACGACGGCTCAGGATATCCCGACAAACTCGGGCAAGACGATCTGCCCATGCCGGTGCGGATCATCGGGGTTGCGGACTCATTCGACGCCATGACCAGCGCGCGGCCATACCGCGGTCCGCTCTCAGTCGGCAGTGCCTTGAGCGATCTGGTCCGCGTGGCTCCGCAGAAATTCGATCCCAATGTTGTGCAGGCGCTGCTGATTCAGGTGCGTCGCGATGCCGTGGGCAGCAAACGCGCTCCGCTGCTGGAAGGCATGCCGGTCAACATTGCCCCCGGCGACATCGATCATCTGGCCGCAACTTTGCAGCACAAAGTCTCCCGTGCCAAGTCGTACCTGACGTAGCGGGCTCCGTGGCCGGCCCGTGCAACAATCGTCGCACTTCAATCGCTAAGACGCTTGGCCCCGGGATCTGAGTGTAACCGCCTGTCTTCAACATATCCGCAAATCAAGGTCGGCTTCGGGATCGTGCGGACATAAATAAACAATCTGCCCTACTTGCCACAGTGCTAGACTGAAAGAGTCT
>JASHQK010000236.1 GCA_030039195.1 Candidatus Sulfotelmatobacter sp. | reverse complement strand
TGCCGTGACCCGAAATTCCTCCGGCACTTGTTGTGCCGTAGAGATTGCCTGCCGAATCGATGGCAAGTCCGGCCTGAGGATCGGCGCCGTCGTGCAGCTTCGACCCGAAGCGGTAGAGTACGGTCTCGTTCTTGCCGATGACGCGGTACACCGTTCCATCACCGTAGCCGCCGCCAGCCGAAGTGGTTCCATAGAGATTGCCGGATTTGTCCTCGATCAGGAAGCTTTGCGGTCGTGCGCCATCTGCGCCGGCCTGAAATGAGTGGATTCGTGTGAGTTCTCCGTTGGCGAAGGAAAACAGTGCGCCATTATCGTACGCGCCGCCTGAGTCTGTGGTGCCGTACATGACCCCCGTCGCGCTCAGCATTAATCCGTTGAGTGGATTGGCGCCATCCGCATCGCCAGAGAAGTCGTGGACGACTTTGAAGCTTTGGGCATGAGCTGCCGACGCCACAAAAGCGAAGGCGATCGAAAAGACACAAATCGATGTCCAAGCACGAAGAAAGGGACGAATTTTCATTCCGTTGAACCCTCGTCACCGGCCCCAAACCGCTGCAGATGCGGCGAAGGATTCGCCGAGTCGAGGTAGCTTGCTATAGCCTTTTGCAAGTGTCAACTGTAATTGGGGCAGAGTCTGAGGATTTCTAGGAGGTATGTAACCGAAACTGCAATACATGGCAAAGATGTTGCATTTTTTCAGCTTTAGAGCAGGGGAGTGTCGAGCGAGGCAATGAATTGAATCCCGGGCACGAATTTGCCGACCAGCCGATTGTCGTTGGTCAGAAACAAATCGGCGTGAGCCTGAGCGGCGCACGCAAGGTGGATTGCATCCGCGGGTGGAACGCTGAGAGAACCGCGAATCAGGCCATACAGATCTGCAGTTTCGGCGGTGAATGGAATCACCGCCGTCACTGCGTCTTCTAACAGTTTTCGTATCGCACGCGCTCTGTCTGGAGTGCCTTTTCTATAGACGCCAGCTAAGACTTCGCCCATAGCCAGGGCCCCGGTGATGAGTTCGTCATTCCGCTCGCGCATTCGCGAGTGAATCGCGTCCACGCGTTTCGCAAATCTCGGATTCTCTTCCAGCCAGTAGATGAACAACATCGTGTCCCAATAGATGCGGCTCATCGGTCCTCATCCACTCCGTGGAATTGTTCGCGTTCTTTTCGAAGATAATTTTCTCCTCCACCAAGTTCGGCGAAGACGTCCTTGAGTGCGCCGCGTAGGCGAGTCCAAGCATCTTGCCCCGCCGCTGAAGGCTGGGCGTCTAGGAACTCGTAAATCAGGTTCACGGTCGTACTTTGGCCGGATGGGGGCCCCGTTTTCGATACCAATCTGAGCCGGTTTTCGTTTCGAAATTGCCGGGATTCGAGCGCCGTACACACCAGGGAGACTCGATTCATCAAGTGGACCCCCTTCTGGACCTTGCCGACGTTGACTGTGAAAGTCTTATCGCCGCGCCTCCGGGCGGGCATAAGGTATTCATCGACGACATGCTGCCGAACACGCTGGGAGTGGGACATGGGGTTCGCTGCCTTCGGGTATGCCATGTATAGGCGGCCTCCTATGCCGAACATTCTTACTTATGCTTGCCTATCTGTCAAGTAGGCATGCAATGGCGAACCTACGGCGAAACACGAGTAGGGAAACGCGCATCGAATAGCTGTTTGACTTCCTTTGGGATCAAACCTACTCTGGAAGTAGATCTTTTCAGGCCAATTCCCACCAGTGGGGGCGTCACGGTTTCGACGGGGATGCTTGCGGCCAGGAGGCATGCCGGGGTGCACACACCCGTAATCGCGTGCAAAAACAGAAATGCCACACCTCAAATGGCATACGCTGCTTAATTAATTAAGTAGCCGTCCCCGGAGGCTTTGCTCGTGGGCCTCCGAAGGACGTCGCACAGCGAGCTGCTCTTCCCCTCTACGTCTGGGATGGGAGGCTAAGATCACAGGCTAGCGAAGCGCGTTTCTTGTCCGTTCTGAGCGCGCGCCGCGAACGTTGTGGGGTAATGGCCCACGGCAGGAACTGGACTAAGCATGTAGTCTCTTGACCAGTGACATTTTCGGACGCGGGTTCGACTCCCGCCGCCTCCACCAGCTTATCTTTGCCGTTCTGCATGTTCTGCCTCGACTTCGCTGAGGCTTCCGAGTCACGCGCCCGCAAGCAAAACTGCTGCGTGACGAGTTCATGGAATAAGAGCAGGAAGGAACCTTTCCCGGCGTCGCCCCGAGGCTGAAGGTCTTGCTCCTGCGAATATACGAGCAAGGCGAGGATGGGAAGCAGAAAAAGTGCAACGTGCTTCTCATGCGAGCTGGCCATGACCGCCTGCTGATTCGCTGCGAGTATTGCCAGGTCGGGTATCTTCGGCAGTCTCGTGTCCAATCCAACTGAAGAGGCCGCGCACTAGGAAAACATTGCACAAAATCGAGAGCAGAGATGCGGCGATCACTGTGCTAAAAATCTCTTCCGTGACCAGGCCTGACGATCGCGCGACTTGCACGACAACAAACGAAAGCTCACCAATCTGCGTCAATCCCCCGGCAACAACAATCGCAGTCCGTAAGGGATAGCGGAAAAGCCACACCACGATCACCCACACGAGAAATTTGCCCACGACGATGAGCAGAAGCATGTATCCAAGAAGTGGCAGATGATTCACCAGCACTCTCGGATTAATCAGAGTGCCGAGAGAAACGAAGAAAAGCGCTACAAACGTGTCACGCAGTGGAACAAGCTGCGTGTGCGCATCGTGAAGATCCGGCAGGCTGCTGATGGACACTCCGGCAAGAAAAGCGCCGAGCGCCACGGAGAACCCTACGACCTGCGCCAAGGTCGCCGTTCCCAGGCAGATTGCGATCGCAACCAGCAAGAGGAGTTCCGAGTTACAGGTTTGTTTGACCCTCCGCAGAAGACGAGGGATGACCTTTATCGCCAGAAAAATCAACGGGATCAACAGGAACAAAGCTTTGGCAAGAACCCAGGCTGCCGTCAGCAATCCACCCTCTTTTGAGTTGCCTAGCACCGGCATCACGACCGTCATGCAAATGACTGCCAGATCCTCGACGAGGGTGATGCCGATCATCACCCGACCGTAACTTGTGGCGAGTCTACCCGCGTCGCTCAACAGGCGCGCCAGAACCATGGTGCTGGCTACTGAAACGGCCGCACCGATGACTAAGCCCTCGTCGGTACTCCAACCCACGAGTCTTCCCAAGCCGAACGCGACGGACAGCATCAGCAAGATTCCGATCGGAGCACCGATGAGTGCAATCCACTTCACGCGCATTAGCTCTGCAACAGAAAATTCCACGCCAATGGAAAACATGAGCAGAACCACGCCCACCTCGGCGAACACTTCAAAGGTGTGCAAATTCGACAGGTGCGGACCGGGGGTGAATGGGCTGATCGCGATGCCTCCAACCACAAAACCCAAAATCAAGGGCAGGCGGAGTCGCCATGCCAGCAGGCCGCCAAACAACGCAGCCACAAATATGTAAGTCAGGTCGCGGAAGAGAATTGGATCGGCTTCCATAGACAGCTCCGTTTATTCCGTCCTGACGTCTTGATACGAATTTTTTCCCAATTGCTGATTTTGCGGGACTGCAACCGAAAAATACCCTGATTTTCGTAGATGCAGCAGGATCGGAAATGCAGCAAGCATACCGCAGATGAAAAAGAATTTTCAGAAAGATTGCCGGCGTCCTGGATTGACCAAAAATGCGCACGGGCAAACGAAAGAAACCACCGGCTCACAGCCTTCCTGTCCTTCGTGTCCTCGGCGGATTAGTGAATTTGGGACACTCCCAAACACTCGCAAAGGAATTGCGGATCTGGCTTTCTAGTCGATGAACGCGAGTATTATGAGGTCGCACCACCGGATACTTAGGGGGAGGCTTGCCGCTCGCACACTTGCGCAGATTTGCTTTCAGTTCGACACTGCTTGTTGCTCTCTTCGTGGGCGCTGCGTCGGCGAACGGCAGCGAAGGGCAACGCGGGTGGGTTGGCTCCTGGTCCGCTTCGCAGCAACTGGTGGAACCGGGTAATGCATTGCCTCCGAAAGACCTGCGCCAGGCCACGCTGCGCCAGATCGTGCATCTGTCTTTCGGCGGGAACATCATCCGGTTGCATCTTTCGAATCGTTTTGGGAGCACGCCGCTGCGTTTCACCGCAGTGCACGTAGCCAGGCCGCTCTCGCCCGGTTCCGAGAAAATCGTCCCCGGCAGCGATACAGCAGTTACATTTTCGGGCGCAGCTGATTTCACAATCCCTCCCCATGCCGAGTATTTGTCGGATCCAGTTACATTTGCCGTCGATCCACTCAGCGATTTAGCGATCACGTTGCACATCGACACCGCTCCAGTGGAGCAAACGGGACATCCCGGTTCGCGCGCCACGTCTTACATTGCTCACGGAGATTTGGTTTCAGCGCTCGACATGCCCGGCGCCAAGACCGTGGACCACTGGTATTACATTGCGGGAATCGACGTAGCCGCCGAGGCCGCGGCTCGCTCGATCGTGGTTCTCGGCGATTCCATCACCGACGGACACGGCGCAACCACCAACGGCAACGACCGCTGGACCGACGTTCTTGCCAAGCGGCTGCAGGCATCCCCAGCGACCCGCAATATCGGCGTCCTGAATCAGGGAATCGGCGGAAATCGCTTGCTCAACGACGGCTTGGGACCGAATGCATTGTCGCGTTTCGATCATGACGTGATCGCGAAAGCGGGCGTGCGTTACCTGATCGTTCTCGAGGGAGTCAACGACATTGGCATGCTCTCGCGGGCAGTAAGCATGCGGCAGGCAGCGCACGACACGCTGGTGCAGCAAATGATTGCCGCCTATGAGCAGATCATCACCCGCGCCCACACCTCAGACATTCAAGTGATCGGCGCGACGATCATGCCATTTGCGGGCTCTGAGTTCTATCATCCCGGACCGGCGAGCGAAGCAGATCGACAAGCCGTGAATCGCTGGATCCGGACTCCCGGACATTTCGACGCGGTGATTGATTTTGACCAGATCACGCGCGATCCCGGGCATCCTGAGCGGCTGCTGCCTGCATACGACTCCGGTGATCATCTTCATCCATCGCAGACGGGATATGCAGCCATGGCGAACGCCGTGTCGCTCTCGCTGTTTGCCCCACTGAAGATTGCCTTTACCTTCGACGATTTGCCCGTGCATGGTCCGCTGCCTCCCGGAGAATCGCGAGTGGAAGTGATTTCGAAAATTATCGCCGCTGTGCGCGAGGTGCACTTGCCGCCGACCTACGGCTTCATCAATGCCGCTCACCTGGAAGGCCAGCCCGAGCATGCGGCGGTGCTCGACGCCTGGCGCGCTGCCGGAAATCCCCTGGGCAATCACACGTGGTCGCACATGAGTCTGGATCAGCATTCGCTCGACGACTTCGAGCAGGAAGTACTTCGTGACGAGCCCGCTTTAGAAAAGCTGATGCAGGGTCAGGACTGGCGATGGTTTCGCTATCCCTATCTCGCGGAAGGAGACAATCCGGAAAAGAAGGCGGCATTTCGCAGCTTCCTTCTCAAGCATGGTTACAAGATCGC
>JASHQK010000235.1 GCA_030039195.1 Candidatus Sulfotelmatobacter sp. | reverse complement strand
TTTGTCGATTCGATGCTTTATGAGGTTTCCGACTTTGACGCTGTCAGCTTCGCACTCGCGGTGTGTTTAATCGCGCTGGTCGGAGGCATCGCGGCCTTTGTGCCGGCAAACCGAGCGGCGAGAGTCGATCCCATGGTCGCCCTGCGTTACGAATGAGAAAGGAGATCAATCGAATGCCCTTCCAGGATCTGCGAATCACGGCTCGCCACTTGCGCAAGTCTGCAGGCTTCAGCGCGGCAGCCGTTCTCATGTTGGCGCTCGGCATCGGGGCGACGACCGCGATCTTCTCGATCGTGGAAGCAGTTCTGCTGCGTCCGTTGCCGTTTCCCAATCCTGAGCGGATCGTTGCACTCGGGGACATCCTGCAAGGGACAAATTACGCAGGCAACGGTGCTGCCGTCACAATTTCAGACATCCTTAACTACACCCGCGACACCCACAGCTTCGAGAGCCTCGGCGGATATCAGCAGGCCAGTTACGAGCTTTCAGGGATTGGTGAGCCCGCACAGGTGAACGCGGCTCGTTTGTCGGGTGGAGTCTTTCCCGCGCTGGCGGTGGCGCCCTTGATGGGCAGATTTTTTACGCAACAAGAGGATGATCAGCACGAACCGGTCACTTTGATCAGTTACTCGCTCTGGCAGAGCCGTCTGCATGGCGATCCCAACGTGCTCGGGAGAAAGTTTCTGCTGGACCGAAAGCCTTACGTCGTCATCGGCGTCATGCCACGGAATTTCGAGTTTCCCCTGGTGCCCGGCCACTTGAATAACAGCGAACTCTGGGTGCCGATGAGCTTCACTCCCGACGAAATGGGGACCGGACAGCAAGCCAACTGGAGTTTTCAGATGGTAGGTCGGCTCAAGCCTGGCATCAGCTATGCCCAGGCGGAGCAGGATGCGCAGCGCGTGGCGGAACAAACCATGCGCGGGTATCCGCCGTTTATGGCGAGTCTGCACATACAGGCGTCGGTGCATTCTCTGCGGGAAGACGCAGTCAAGGATGCGCGGAATCTGCTGCGCACATTGTTCCTCGCGATTCTCATCGTGCTGTTGATCGCCTGCGCCAATCTGGCCGGCCTGCTGCTGGTGCGGGCGATTCGCCGCCGCCGGGAAATTGCCATGCGTTTGGCGCTCGGAGCCAGTTCGCTCGCCCTGCTCCGTCAGTCCGTGCTGGAAAGCTTGCTGCTGAGCTTGAGCGGTGGTGTGCTCGGCTTGGTACTGGCCGCGGTTGGACTGCGAGTCGGTGTCAGTTATCTGCCAGAAACGCTTCCGCGCATCGACGAAATCAGCCTCGACTGGCGCGTGGTCCTATTCGCCCTCGGCCTCTCGCTTCTGACCGGCATCGGCTGCGGACTGATTCCCGCCTTTGCTGCGCTCAGAACCAGCGTGAACAAAACTCTCAAAGAGGGCGGACGTACGGGCTCCGCCGCAGGCCACGCCTGGATGCGTTCCGGTCTGGTGGTCGGCGAAATCGCGACCGCACTGGTGCTGCTGGCCGCTGCCGGTCTGCTCTTGCGGAGCTTCGAGAAAATGCGTTCCGTCGATCTGGGGTACCATCCCGATCACGTCCTCACTGCCTCCTACTCGCTGCCGCAAAAGCAATATGCGACCCAAGCATCCATCGATGAATTCAATCGGGCCTTGATTGCCGGGTTGCAGCAGCTTCCCGGCGCCAAGTACGCGGGCCTTAGCTCGTTCCTCCCGGCTTCGGGCGGCAACAGCAACACTGTCTTCATTGTAGAAGGCTATACGCCCCCTCCCGGCGCCGGCATGGATCTCGCGACCTGGGTGACGATTGATGGCGATTACCTGCAATCCATGAGCATTCCGCTCCTGGCCGGACGATTCTTCACGCCAGCGGATAAGGCAGATGCGCAATTGGTCGCGATCATAAACCAAAGATTTGCTGAGCATTACTGGCCTGATGCCAGTCCGATTGGAAAGCGCTTCCGCGTCGGCACGCCTGAGGCTCAGACTCCTTGGTTGACCATCGTCGGGGAAGTTGCAGACGTCCGGGAGACCTCGCCGGATTCGCCCACCAAAGAGCAGTGGTACCAGCCGGTCGATCAGATCGAAAAATCGGTGGGATCGCTGGGTTCTCCGGGCGACCTGAACCTGAATTTCGCATATATCACCCTGCGCGCCGCCGAGCCTCCGGAACAGATGGTGAATTCGCTGCGCGCAACCGTCCGCTCCATCGATCCACAGCTGCCACTTTCGCAACTGCAAACCATGGAACAGGCGGTTTCCGATAGCGAAACTCCGCGCCGCTTCCAGACCGCTCTGATCTCATCCTTCGCCGCCGCCGCAATTTTGCTGGCTGTGCTGGGCATTTACAGCGTGATCGCGTTTTCAGTCGCTCTGCGCGTGCAGGAAATGGCCGTGCGCATGGCGCTGGGGTCGCAGAGATCCGGAATTCGGGGGTTGGTATTTCTCTCTGCCATCAAGCTGGCGCTTGCCGGATGCGGCCTGGGACTGATCGGCGCCGCGGCCGCATCGCGCCTGCTGCGGTCGCTTTTGTTCGAAGTAAGTCCGTTCGATCCGATTGTGCTGACGCTATCGGCCGTGTTTGTTGTATCGCTCGCCATTGCTGCATCGCTTGTTCCGGCACATCGCGCGGCATCGATCGATCCAATGCAGGCTCTGCGGGCCGAGTAACAGGCAACTTGGGTATATGAGGGAGCACACATGACGTCGCTCGCACAAGATCTTCGTTACGCCCTGCGCCAGTTGCGCAAAAGCCCGGGATTCACCTTCGTCGCGGTGGCGACGCTCGCTTTGGGAATCGGCGCGACGACCGCCATTTTCAGCATCGTCAATGGCGTGCTGTTGCAGCCTTTGCCCTTTCAGTCGCCTGATCGCCTTTATACGCTCTGGGAACGAAATGTGAAGCAGGGTTACGAGCAGAATCCTCCCGCGGCCGCCAACTTCCGGGATTGGCAGCGGCGGAACCGCGCTTTCGAACAACTCGCGGCCTTCGATGCAGCGAGAAAATTCGACTTGGCTGGTGACGGTAACCCGGAACGAGTGGATGGAGCCGCGGTTTCGCCCAGCCTTTTTGAAACGCTGGGAGTTTCGCCCCTGCTGGGACGCACATTTACTTCGGACGAAGATCAGTTAGGGCACGAACGTGTCATTCTCCTCAGCTATGGCCTCTGGCAGCGGCGCTTCAATCGAGACCAGTCCGTCGTGGGTAAACAGATCACCGTTGACGGCCAGAACTTCACCATCGTCGGTGTGATGCCTGCGGGCTTCGTCTTTCCGGGCGATACCGGTACGGTGCTCAATATTTTCACAGCGCCCGCAGCCCAGGTGTGGGTGCCTCTTGCCCTCACGCCAAAACAATGGAGCGAACGCTCGTCCCATTACCTGGAAGTGATCGGGAGGTTGAGATCACGGGGCGCGCTCGGAGCGGCCCAGGATCAGATGAACTCCATTGAGCAGGATCTCACTCGCCAATATCCGCGTGAATTTATCGGCTCCGATGTAAAGTTCGTTCCGCTGCAGGTTCAAGTCGTAGGCAGTGTTCGCTCCGCGCTGATTGTGCTGTTCGGTGCGGTGGTCTTTGTGCTCCTGATTGCTTGCGCCAATATTGCGAATCTGCTGCTGGCTCGCGCGACCTCGCGGCAGCAGGAGGTCGCAATTCGCTCCGCACTGGGTGCTACGAGCGCTCGCTTGTTGCGACAAATGGTCACGGAGAGCGTGACTCTGGCACTTGCGGGAGGAATTCTCGGAACGTTGTTGTCTTTCTGGGCCGTTCGTCTGATCACGGTAGTACTGCCGGGCAATTTCCCACGGGCCGCTGATATTCGTCTGAACTTCACGGTTTTGCTGTTCACCGCCCTGGTGTCGACCTGCACGGGTTTCATTTTCGGGCTGGCTCCGGCGCTGCAGTCATTCAAAATCCGCATATCGGAGACGCTGAAACAAGGCGAACGAGGAGCGGAAGGTTTCTTCCACAGCCGCCTGCGGAATGCGCTTGTGGTCTCCGAGATTGCACTGGCGCTGATGCTGCTCGTAGGCACCGGCTTGTTGCTGCGGAGTTTCTCGCGCCTTCTCGAAGTCAATCTCGGATTTCAACCCGACCACGTTCTCACGATGGAAATCTCACTCCCGGACGCAAAGTATCCGGATCCGCAAAAGGCCGCATTTTTTGCGCAATTACTGAACCGTATTCGCTCGCTTCCCGGGGTGCAATCTGCCGGAGCGATTGGTCACCTGCCGCTTGGCGGGGGCATCGAGAGCTATTACATGCAAGTCGAAGGACGTGCGCCGCTTCCCAATGAACTGGCCAATCCGGATTGCCACGTAGTCATGCCCGGTTATTTCGAGTCCATGAAGGTGCCTCTTCTTGAGGGAAGGTTTCCCGACGAGAGAGATAACCTGCAGGCTCCGCACGTTGTCGTAATCAACGATATTGTCGCGCGCAAGGTCTTTCCCAATGAGAGCCCGATTGGAAAGCGCCTCCGCATGGGATTCAACGGCTATAGCGGAGAGGTTATCGGAGTCGTAGGCCACACCAGCGACTTAAGCGTGGATTCCGGGCCGGATGAAGAAGTTTACACACCCTATCTGCAGGCGCCGTTCTGGAATCAGCTCTCGCTTACGGTGCGGACCGCGGCCGATCCGCTCGCGCTTTCCCAACCAATTCAGCAATTGGTTCGGTCTATGGATAGCAATGAACCGGTCGCCGAGGTTCGCACAATGGACGATATTGCACAAGCTGCAGTAGCAGAGCCGAAATTTCATGCTCTGCTTCTGGCGTCCTTCGCCTTTGCGGCCCTGCTGCTCGGCGGCATTGGACTCTACGGCGTGATGTCATACACGGTGGCCCAGCGCACGCGCGAGATCGCGGTGCGTATCGCTCTGGGAGCAAGCCAGTCGCAGGTTACAGAACTCGTGTTGCGCGAAGCTTTGCGGCTGACGCTCACCGGCCTTGGCCTCGGAATCATCGGTGCGCTCGCGCTTGTGCACTTGCTTTCGAGCATGCTCTACGAAGTCCGGCCTACTGATCCTCTGACATTTGCCGGCATGAGCATCTTTCTAGGCGCAATCGCATTGTTCGCGAGTTGTCTGCCCGCGCGCCGCGCGGCGAAAGTCGATCCCATGGTGGCATTGCGATACGAGTGAGGAACAAGTCATGAACCGATTACTTCAAGATCTTCGCTACGCTCTGCGGCAGTTGCGCAACAGCCCCGGATTCACCCTCGTCGCGCTGGCCACGCTCGCGCTCGGAATCGGAGCCAACACCGGCATCTTCACGTTGGTGAATGCAGTGATGCTGAAGGCGCTGCCGGTCCCGAATCCGGAGCAGTTGTTTCTCGTAGTCGAGAACGACTTCAAGCCGCAGAATACGCGCTTCTCCTATCCGTTTTTCCAACAGGCGCGCACGGCCATGCCCCAAGGTTCTCAACTCGCTGCGGCTTCGTGGCCGGGTGATTTTTACGCATCTTTCGGCGGCGAGCCTGAGATGGTCAAGGGTCAACTGGTTTCGGGAAATTATTTTTCGACGCTCCAAACTTACCCCGAACTCGGCCGCCTGATTAATGACAGCGATGATCGCACCGTTGATGGAAGTCCGGTTGCGGTGATCAGCTATGGATGCTGGGAACGCCGCTTCGGCCGCGATCCGAACGTCATTGGGCGCAAGCTGGTGGTGAACGGCATGCCCATTCAGATCATCGGAGTCGCAGCCGAGCGCTTCTTCGGTACGCGTGCTGGCTCTGCTCCGGACTTCTGGCTGCCAACCAGCATGCAATCGGCCGTGCGCTACCAGCAGCATTACAGCAGCGACACCGCTGCGGGGTTGAGTATTCCATGGGTGTCGCAGCCGAAAGTTCGCTGGCTGCAATTTACGATTCGCGTAAGCGACCTCCGGAACGTTGCACAGACATCGGCCGCGCTGAATCAGATATTTCACCTCGGCCTGGCGCAAGACGCAGCGCAGGAAAAAGATCCATCGGAGCGAGAATCCATGTTGCGCGCGAAGCTGACCATGGTGCCCGGCGCGCGCGGATTGCCCAATCTCGAGAACACTTTTTCGAAGCCGTTGCTCGCATTGATGGCGATGGTCGGCATCATTCTGCTGATCGCATGCGCGAACCTCGCCAATCTTCTGCTCGCACGTGCCGCGGCCCGCGAGCGCGAGATCGCTGTCCGTCTTTCCCTCGGCGCCACCCGCGCCGGACTTGTGCGCCAACTCCTGGTGGAATGCGTTCTGCTTTCTTTGTGCGGCGCTGCGTGCGGAGGCGCCATCGCCTACTGGCTGACGAGTGTTCTACCTCAGTGGGCATCGGGCGGAAGTTCGCCGATCCCGCTCAATCTCACTCCCGATGCTCACGTTCTGTTTTTCAGTATTGCGGTTGCGGTTCTCACCGGAATCGTATTTGGCCTTGCGCCCGCGCTGCAAGGCTCGCGAGTGGAGCCCATTCATGCGTTGAAGAGCAGCGTGCGCACAGCAGAGGGCGTGGGAAGCCGGTGGTCTCTCAAGCAAGGCCTCGTGACCGCGCAGATCGCGCTCTCACTCGTGCTTCTCGTTGGCGCGGGATTATTCGTGCGCACCCTGCGCAACTATTCCACCCTCGATCCGGGTTTCGATCGCGACCGCCTCATCACCGTCGATATGGATACGCATATGGCGGGCTACTCGCCGGAGCAACTCACCGCGCTGTATCGAAGTCTGATTGATCGCGTCGATGCCACTCCCGGCGTTCGCTCAGCATCACTTCTGAGTTGTGAGATCGCATCCGGATGCGGCGATGCCAGCGACATCTTTCTCCCGGGTGTTCCTCACAGCAACGGCGAAACCGATGCGCAGGAGCGTTTCGTCAGCCACGATTTTTTTGCGACCACGGCGATCCCGCTCCTTCGGGGAAGATTGTTTGCCGACTCCGACACACCGAACAGTCCGAAAGTTGTCGTCGTCAATGAAACATTCGTCCGGCAGTTTCTGCCCGGACAGGATCCGATCGGTCAATATTACGGATACGATGCTGCCAACCCGCGTCAATACCAGATTGTCGGAGAGGTGAGGGACTCCCGCTTCAACGACATTCGCGAAAACGTGCCGCCGACAATCTTCCACTCCCTCGCGCAGGATCCAATCGATGTCGGCAGCCTCAACGTTCGCACCTTTGCCGATCCCACGCCGCTGGTTGCTCAAATTCGCGACGCGGTGCGAAGCGTTGATCCGGCCTTGCCAATTGCCGATTCCACTACTGTGGCCGAGGTGGTGAGCGAAGGACTGTGGGGATATCGCCTGATCGCGCGGCTCGCCTCGATCTTCGGCGCACTCGCCCTCGGCCTGGCATGTCTCGGCCTCTACGGAGTGTTGTCATACACGGTCGCGCGCCGCACGAGTGAACTCGGCATCCGCTTGGCTCTCGGCTCACCGCGGTGGGCCGTGCTCTGGCTCGTTTTGCACCAGATGCTGGCCATGGCCGCGATCGGCATCGCGGCCGGACTTCTGCTGTCATTGATCGCCGGACGGACTGTGCGCAGCCTGCTGTTCGGTTTGAGTGCGCATGATCCGCTGACCATGTTCGTCGCCGCTCTCCTGTTGCTGGCGGTTTCGATCGGATCGGTTTTGATTCCTGCATGGCGCGCTGCGCGGGTAAATCCGAGCGACGCGCTGCGGGTGGAGTGAATGTTCCAGGGGAAAACCGACAAGGAAAGTTACTCATGAACGGACTACTTCAGGATCTTCGCTACGCGCTGCGCCAGTTGCGCAAGCATCCGGCGTTCACGGCAATCGTGGTCTTAACGCTGGCTTTGGGAATCGGGGCGAATGCTGCCATCTTCAGCGTCGTCAACCGCGTGTTACTTCATCCTCTGCCCTATCCGGAATCGGACCATCTCGTCGCGCTGTGGCTCGATGCCCCGGGAGCAGGAGGGCTGACGAGTTTTTCCAGCGGACTTCAGCTTTCGCCTTCGATGTACGTAACATTCTCCGATCACAACCGAACCTTTCAGTCCATGGGCATATGGACTACAGGTCGGGCGAATGTGACTGGCGTGGCGCAGCCGGAGGAGGTCCGCACCGCGCTAATCAGCGATGGCATCCTCGAGACTCTTGCGGTTCCTTCGTTCCAGGGCCGCTGGTTTTCTCACGCCGATCAAGATCCTCGTGGCGGAAAAGCAGTCATGCTGAGCTATGGATATTGGCAGCGCCGTTTTGCAGGAGATCCTGGCGTTATCGGACGCATTCTTCAGGTTGATGCACAGCCGCGCGAGATCGTCGGCGTTATGCCTCGCGGCTTTCGCATGGTGGATCAGGATTTCGATCTTCTGATTCCGATGGCCGTGGACCGGGTCCAGCAGAAGCTCGCGCCCTTCGGTTACGACGGCATCGCCCGTCTAAAGCCGGGTGTGTCGCTGGCACAGGCCAATGCAGATATCGCCCGCCTCATTCCCGTCTGGATGGATTCATGGTCCAACGGGCCCGGAACGAATCCGCACTACTACAAGATCTGGAGGATTACCCCGAACTTTCGTTCCCTAAAGGAGCTGGTCATCGGGAACGTAACCAGCATGTTGTGGATCGTCATGAGCACGGTTGGAGTCGTCCTGCTGATCGCCTGCACGAACATTGCGAACCTCTTCCTGGTGCGGACGGAATCGCGCCAGCAGGATCTATCGATCTGCGCCGCGCTGGGCGCAGGCCGCGGTCGCATCGCCCGCCAGTTGCTGGTGGAGAGCGTGGTGGTCAGTCTTGCCGGCGGTGCCCTTGCAGTTGCCGTTGCTGATACCGGCTTGCGGCTCCTGGCGGCCGTTGGTCCCGCTGATTTGCCGCGCTTGAGCGAGATCTCCTTTGACGCACGCTCCCTGGTGTTCACCTTCCTGCTTTCGGTGTTCTCTGGCTTGTTCTTTGGATCGATGCCCGTTTGGAAATACGCGCGGGCAAGCGGTTCCAGAATGATCGGAGGCGCCGATCGAACCGCGACTGTGAGCCGCACGCGTCAACGCTCACGCAATGTCCTGGTCGTCGCGCAGGTCGCCATGGCGCTGGTGCTCCTGGTAAGTGCGACCCTCATGATCCGCACCTTTGCGGCTCTACGTAACGTCGAGCCAGGGTTTTCCGAGGCGATGAATGTGCAGACGATGCGCATCTCGATACCGGGCACGTTGATTCCAAATCCGCTCCTGGTAACCCGCACGCAGAACAACATCGCCGACCAGATCGCCGCGATTCCGGGAGTCAGCGCCGTAGGTTTCGCCAGCGCAGTTCCCATGGAGGACGCCGACCCCAACTGGGACCAAATGGCCGTGGAGGGCGAGAGTTACGAAGGCGGCAACACACCTTTGCGAATGTTCAACTATATTTCCCCCGGATATTTCCACGCGATGGGCACGCGCATCGTTGCCGGCCGCGATTTCACCTGGACCGACAACTATGGCCTCAGGCCGATGGTGATCGTCTCCGAAAACTTTGCTCGCGAATCATGGGGTTCAGCAGCGGCCGCGGTTGGCAAGCGGGTTCGGCAGTTTTCCAACATGCCGTGGCAGGAGGTCATCGGTGTCGTGGAGGATGTCCGTGTGCACGGCGTCGATAAAAGCGCGCCTCCCATCATCTATTGGCCCGCGATGCTCAACGATCCCTACACCGCGACGCCGACGATCGATGGACCCAACTCGGTAACGTTCGTCATTCGCAACCAGCGTGCTGGCGAACAAGACTTCATCCATAGGCTGCAGGGGGCGGTTTGGTCGGTGAACTCCGATCTGCCGCTGGCCAATATACGCACCATGCAGGACATCTATCGCCGGTCACTTGCGCGCACCTCTTTCACGCTGACCATGCTGGCGATTGCCGGTTCCATGGGACTGGCTCTCAGCATTCTGGGTATTTACGGCGTGATCTCGTACGCCGTTTCCCAGCGCACGCGCGAAATCGGAATTCGCCTTGCGCTCGGCGCTCAAAAGCGCGAACTGCGTTGGATGTTCGTTCGCTCTGCGCTCGTGCTGGCCGGCTTGGGCATTGCGGTCGGCCTGATCGCGGCCTCGGCGCTCGTGCAATTGATGAAAGCGCTGCTGTTTGGGGTGAGCCCGCTCGATCCATGGACTTTCATCATCGTGCCCGTGGTGCTGACCGCAGCGGCGATGCTGGCCAGTCATCTCCCGGCCCGCCGTGCCTCCAACGTCGATCCCATGGTGGCGCTCCGGTATGAATGAGGAACGAATGAGGCGAGTCTCGGAAAATTGTGGAGGAAACGAGCTTAGGAAGAACCTATGATTCAACTCAAAAATCTCGAGCGCAGTTACAAAACTCCCGCCGGGCAGTTTTGGGTTTTGCGGCGGATCAATCTGGAAATTCGCGAAGGCGAGTTCATCACCATCATGGGGCCGTCCGGGGCAGGGAAGTCGTCGCTATTGAACGTCTTCGCCCTGCTCGATGACGGATGGGCGGGCGAATTCTGGTTTCGCGAGCAGGCCGTGCACCAGATGAAGCGCAAGCAACGCGCCGATCTTGCCAAACGCAATATCGGCATGGTCTTTCAGAGCTATCACCTGCTCGACGATCTCACGGTCAAAGAGAACATCGATCTCCCGCTCTCTTACAAAGATATCCCGCAGAAACAGCGGCAGGGGATGGTCGCCGATACGCTCGACCAGTTTCAGATCGTCGCCAAAAAGGATTTGTTCCCCAGCCAGCTCTCGGGCGGCCAGCAGCAACTCGTGGGCATCGCCCGCGCGGTGATTCACAAGCCCGCGCTTCTGCTCGCCGACGAGCCCACCGGCAATCTGCATTCCTCGCAAGCCAAGGAGATTATGGAACTCTTCCGCGACCTCAATCAGCAAGGGACGACCATCGTGCAAGTCACGCACTCCGACGCGAATGCTGCTTACGGTTCGCGAACCATTCAATTGCGCGATGGATGGATGGTCAGCGATACAGCCAATCCTCAGCTTCAGCCGCAAGAGGCGGTGAGACAATGAAAATTCGGGCCTTCCATACCAGTCCGTTGCTTCTCCTTGGCATGCTCATCAGCTTCACCATGGGCGCGAGTGCGCAAACCGATGTCTCCGTTCCGTACCAGATGCCGAAATCGGCGAATCCCTTCAGCGCGTATGCGCCTTCGCAAGTGCCCGAACCGCAGCTGACAAATTCGCCCCTGATCGATCAGCTCATCCGCGACGGCAAACTGAATCTCTCGCTCAAAGATGCCATCCGCCTCGCGCTGGAGGACAATCTCGATATCGCCATCGCTCGCTATAATCTGCCCATCGCCAACACCGATATTCTGCGCACCCAGGCCGGTGGAGTTTTTCGTGGAGTCAATGCCGGCGTGGTGCAAGGCACTCCCGGCGGCGGAGTCGGCGGCTTTGGCACCGGCGCTCCTGGCGCCGGCGCGGGAGGCACGACCAGCGGTGCGGGCGGTGCAGGTGCAGGCGCAGCCGGACTGGTGCAATCGACTCTGGGCATTGGCGCGCCCGTTTCGGTCTACGATCCAGCCATTATTGCGACCGTCGGCGGGCAGCATCTGACTCTGCCCCTCGCCAACCTGCAAACTTACGGGGTACCACTGCTGAAAACTAATATAGGACAGGCCAACTTCGGTTACTCCCAGGCATTCTCTACGGGCACGAGTTTATTGTTCCAATTCAACAATAGCCGCGAGACTTACAACAGCCCATACGTCAACGTGACCCCGGTGCTGAGCTCAATGTTCCAGCTGACCATCCAACAACAGCTCCTCGCCGGCTTCGGTTTCGGACCAAATCTTCGCTATCTCCACATCGCCAAGAACAACAAGAAGATTTCCGACATTGCTTTCAAAGACCAGGTCATCGCGACGGTCACACAGATCGAGAATATTTATTGGGACCTGGTTAACGCCTACGAGCAGGCCGAGGTCAATGAACAGTCACTGACATTCGCGCAGCAGTCGCTCGACAATGCCAAGAAGCAGTTGCAGCTCGAAAGCATTCCGGCAATGGATGTGATGCGTGCCGAAGCCGAAGTTTCCCGCCGGGCCCAAGACCTGACCGTCGCGCGCACCAGTCTGCAACTCGAGGAGCTCCTGATGAAAAACGCCCTCACCCGCAATCTCGACGATCCTGTGCTAGCGTCGATGCCGGTCGTTCCCACCGATCGGCTGGAGGGCGCCCAGATCAGTCCCGCTCGGCCCGTTCAGGATCTGATTACCGAGGCATTGCATGATCGTCCGGAATTGCAGGAATCCGACGTTGATCTGGTGAACCGGCAAATCACGCGCCAGGCTGCGAAAAACAACTTGCTGCCGTCACTCGCGTTCGTTGGATTTTATGGCGGGTCGGGACTGGCCGGGCCTTTGAATCCGACATATAACGTAGGATGCGTCACCAACAGCAGTGGGCAGTGCATCCCTATTGCCAATAGCTCGACCGTTCCGACCAACTTCGCGGGCGCGCTCGAGAACACTTTCAACAACACAGCTCCGGATTATTACGTCGGCCTCAGTCTGAACATTCCGATCCGCAACCGCATTGCGAAAGCCGATCAATACCGTTCCGAGCTGGAATATCGTCAAGCTCAACTGCGCCGTGAAGAACTGCGCAATCAGATCCGGATCGAGGTCCGCAACGCCGAATATGCGCTGGAACAGACGGCCGCTCGCGTCGATGCTGCGCGCAAGTCTCGCGATCTGGCGCAGCGGACTTTCGACATCACAAAGAAAGAGCAGGATTTGGGCGCAGGCTCCCCGTTCCAAACCCTGAGCGCGCAACACGATCTTGCCCTTGCCCAGCTCGATCTGGTCACAGCCATGACAGTCTATGAGAAAGCTAGCGTCGAACTGGATCGCGCGACCGCCAATACTTTGGAAGATAATGGAATCCAGATCCAGGCCGCGATCGAAGGCCGGGTAACGAACGCTGCGCCATAACGATGCCAACTTCAGTCCATCAACGCGATGCCGGTCTTCCCGTCCTGGCCAAGGCTGGGGCGAATGCTCCTCGCATTCTTGCCGCCGACGATCAGGAGCATATTCTCGAAGCGCTGGAACTGCTCTTGAAGCCGCAAGGCTATAAGGTCGACACCGCCCGCTCGCCGGCATCGGTTCGCGAAGCTCTCGCGAGCGGATCCTACGATGCGGTTCTGATTGACCTGAATTACACCCGCGACACGACTTCGGGTCAGGAGGGCCTGGATTTACTTTCGGAGATTGTTGCCCTCGACAGCACGCTCCCGGTAATCGTCATGACAGCCTGGGGCAACGTCGAGTTGGCGGTTGAAGCCATGCGCCGCGGCGCCCGCGATTTCATCCAGAAACCCTGGGAGAACGAGCGCCTGGTCTCGATCCTGCGAACGCAGGTCGAACTTCATCGCGCATTGCAGGAAGCCGAACGTCTGGCCGCGGAGAATCGCTTGCTCAAGGCGCAAGGACGGCCCGAGTTCATCGCTACTGCGCCCTCGATGCTGCCGCTGCTTGAAACCATCACGCGCATCGCTCCCTCCGATGCGAATGTTCTGATCACGGGTGAGCACGGCACAGGAAAAGAAGTGGTCGCGCGGACCGTCCACGCGCTCTCGCTCCGCGCGGCTCGTCCCTTCATCGCCGTGAACACCGGCGGTCTGGCGGAAGGCGTTTTTGAAAGCGAACTCTTTGGCCACGTGAAAGGCGCGTTCACCGATGCGCGCTCCGACCGCATCGGCCGCTTCGAGCTCGCCCATGGGGGCACGATTTTTCTCGACGAAATCGGCAATGTGCCGCTTCGCCAACAAGCCAAGCTTTTGCGCGCCATCGAAAGCGGCGAGATCGAACGCGTCGGCTCCTCCCGCAGCCAGCAGGTCGATGTCCGCATGATCTCCGCCACCAATGCCGATCTCGCCTCTGCCTGCCAGCGCGGAGAATTTCGCGAAGACCTGCTGTTCCGCCTCAATACCGTCGAGCTTCACCTGCCCGCACTGCGCGAGCGCCGCGAAGACATTCCCGTCCTGGCCATGCATTTTCTCGCGCAATATGCGGCACGATATCGGCGTCCAGTTCATAGCCTCGACCCCGCCGCGTTGCAGAGCCTGATGCAGTATTCCTGGCCGGGCAACGTCCGCGAACTCGAGCACACCGTCGAGCGCGCCATCTTGATGTGCCGGGGCGAACAGATTCAGCCCGGGGACCTTGGGCTTGGTATCCAGAAATCCTCATCCCCGAACCTGGAAGAATTGAGTCTGGAAGCGGTTGAGACTATTCTGATCCGCAAAGCGCTGCAGCGTTTTCAAGGCAACGTGAGCCATGCGGCCGACGCACTCGGCTTGAGTCGCGGCGCCTTGTACCGGCGGATGGAAAAGTATGGGCTCTAACCCGCCCCGAGGGATTTCCTCAAAACGCAATGTTCACAAACCGCGGCGAGCGGCGTTCGAGCGGCGCGTCATTCGCTTCGCCATGTTTCTCGCTTTGCCGGGGCTCCTCGCCAGCGTCATTCTCGTCTGGTTTCTTCCCTGGACGCTGGAATCCCGGTTGCTGTTGCTCGGAGCAGAAGCATTCGCATGCCTGTTGATCGGTGCCGCTCTGCATGATCACATCGTTCGCCCCCTGCAAACGCTCGCCAACGTAGTCGGCGCCCTGCGGGAAGAGGATTATTCGTTTCGCGCGCGGCTGGCCGTTCCCAACGACGCGCTCGGCGAGCTTTCCATCGAAGTGAATGCGCTCGCCGATTTGCTGGCGCAGCATCGTACGGGCGCGATCGAAGCCACGGCCCTGCTGCAGCGCGTCGTCGAGGAAGTCGACATTCCAATCTTCGCCTTTGATCCGGCCCGCAAACTGCGCCTCGTCAACTCCGCCGCGGAAAAGTTGCTGCAACATCCCTCCTCGGAATTGCTGGGCAAGGCGGCCTCCGATCTCGGGCTGCAAGCCGCTCTCACCTGCGAAAACGAAACGCCGGTGAATCTGCGTTTCTCGAGCGAAGCGCGCTGGCTGGTGCGCCGCAGCTTGTTCCGGCAGAACGGCCTGCCCCACACGCTCGTTGTTCTTTCCGATGTCAGCCGCGCCTTGCGCGAGGAAGAGCGCCGCGCCTGGCAACGGCTGATCCGCGTCATCGGTCACGAGCTCAACAATTCCCTGGCGCCGATCAAATCCATTGCCGGCAGCCTCAACACGCGCGTTTCCGCCATGAATCTTGAAACCGCCGAGCGCCAGGATTTCGAGCGTGGATTGAGCATCATCGAAACTCGCGCCGCTTCTCTCAACCGCTTTCTGCAGGCCTATCGGCAACTCGCGCAAATGCCGCCGCCAGTCTTGCGCGAGTGCTCCATCGCGGAACTCGTACGCCACGTGGCGACTCTGGAAACTCGCGTGGCCATCACCGTGCAGCCGGGCCCAGAGATCACTCTTACTGCCGATCCCGACCAGCTCGAGCAGATGCTCATCAATCTTCTGCGCAACGCGGCCGAAGCCGTGCTTCTGCCCACCGTCTCAGCCGAAAGCGAATGCAAGTCGGCAAGCTCTGCGCATCGTTCTGAGCCGAAGATTGCGTTGACCTGGAAGCTGGTCGAAAAAGATATGGTGCTCACCATCGAGGACAATGGTCCCGGACTAATGAATCCCGCCAACGTTTTCGTGCCGTTTTACACGACCAAGCCGCAGGGCAGCGGCATCGGACTGGTGTTGTCGCGCCAGATCTGCGAGGCCCACGGGGGAAACCTGGAATTATCGAACCGCTCCGAGGGCTCGGGATGCATCGTGCGGATCACGTTGCCGATTGGGTCTTGAACGATGCCGGTGATCTTCCGTATATTCTGCGATAGAATTGTGCAGTCCGACGGGCGGGAGTAGTTCAGCGGTAGAACGCCAGCTTCCCAAGCTGGATGTCGCCGGTTCGATCCCGGTCTCCCGCTCCATCCTTAATTTTCTTTTTCTCTAAAGCGATTTGCGCTATCTCCTGCGGCTCCGGCTGTTTTTGCCTCCTGTTCGCGGTCGCGGGATCACTTCAATCGCCCACCAACCCTAGCGGTTACTTTCGTTTGCCCAAAATTCAGAAATCGTGATTTCGATCACGAAGAACCGTGATGTGGGCCATTTGCCGCTTACCTCCTACAGAAGAAGATAGCTTCGGACAGGGTGAGATGTGGCAAAGCAAGCCACGTCCCGTACAGCCGGGCGCCAGGAAGCGGCCGGCAGGTGAGTCCGGGAGGCTGGAATGAAGGGCACAATCGATATCCACGAGCCGGAAGTGAAGGCAGCAGCTCCGGCCGTTTCACGTGCGGCAGTTTTGCCCCGCGCGGAACTGGCTGCGGCTTCGGCGGGAGCCAGGCCAATGTTTGCCGATAGTCTGCTCGATTTCGGCGTGCAGCGGAAGCGCAAGGCCTTTGCCACCACGACTTCATTCATTCTGAACTGCGTCGCACTGGGGATACTTCTGATCATGCCGCTGGTATTCACCGAGCAGCTGCCGAGCGCGCAGTTGCTGACGTTCCTGGTGGCGCCACCACCTCCACCACCGCCGCCACCGCCAGCCGCCGAGCAGGTGCAGAGAATTGTGCGCCAGATTCAGACGGACGTGCTTTCCACCGGCCAGCTGCGCACGCCCTCGAGAATTCCGCAAAAGGTCGAGATGATCAAAGAAGATGTTGCTCCACCTCCGATGGCAGCCACGGGCGGCGTAGTTGGAGGCGTGCCGGGAGGGATTCCGGGCGGGCAAGTGGGAGGCGTAATCGGGGGCATCATCAGTGCGACGGCGAATGTGGCCGCAGTTCCCAAGCTGGCTCTGCCGCAACGCATCCGCATCTCGCAAGGCGTGACGAAAGGATTGCTAATTCATCGCGTCGAGCCGACTTATCCGCCTTTGGCCAGGGCCGCCCGCGTGCAAGGTGAGGTCGTACTGACCGCGGTCATCAGCACCTCGGGCGAGATTGAAAATCTGCAGTTAGTCAGCGGTCACCCCATGCTGGTGCCGGAGGCGATCGCCGCCGTCAGGCAGTGGCGTTACAAGCCTTACTTGCTGAACGGGCAACCGGTCGAAGTGGAGACCACGATCACCGTGATCTTCTCTCTCAGCTCGTGAGGATGGAAACAGAGCGCGTTGGGGAGCGCCAGGAGTCAGACAATGCCCTCAGAATACACGTATCGCGTTTCGGCCTGGTGGACCTCGGGCCGCACGGGACTGGCCAAATGCGAGTCCTCCCCTAACACGATCCACTTTTCCGAAGCCGCCGAGTTGGGCGGCTTGCAGGGCCGCTGGACTCCGGAGCAGTTGTTGCTCTGCGCTCTGGCGGGCTGTTTCACCACAACGTTTCACGATGTGGCTCGGGGCGCGAAGTTCGACTACACCGATCTGGAAGTGGAAATCGAAGGCATGGTGAAGCGCAGCCGGACCAATGGATGCAATTTCAGTGAAATCCTGATTCGCCCGCGGCTGACCGTGCCCGGAGAAGAGCAGCGCGAGGCCGGACTCGCTCTGCTGCGCCGGACTAAATCGCTGTGCATGATCTCGCGCGCGGTCACGGTTCCACAGACGCTGGAACCGGTCGTCGAGGCCGGCCGAGTGCCGGTCGAGGGCTGGAGCAATCAGGAAGCTGCCGTCAAACTTGGGGTTTGACGCGGGGCCAGGCAGCGGAATGGGGGTGTCTATGATGTTCTCCTACAGGCTCGTGCGCCTGATCGAATCCCACGCGGATGCGCTCGCCACCGGGCTGGAAGAACGAGTTCTCGATAGTCCTCAAGTCAGCCACTTCCGCGAGATTCCCGCCCACGAATTGCGCGAGCGTGTCTACGAAATCTACCGCCATCTGGGCGAGTGGCTTCTCGGGAAGAACGAACTCGACATCGAGAGCCGCTACCGGGAAATCGGCTCGCGGCGCGCACAGCAGAAGGTTCCGCTCAGCGAAGTGCTGCAGGCCATCGTGCTGACCAAGGAAAACCTCTGGGAGTTTCTGAAAAGTGAAGCCGTGATGGACCGCGCCATCGAAATCATGGGCGAACTGGAACTGCTGCAGATGCTCGAGATGTTCTTCGACCGGGCAATTTACTATGCTGCCGTAGGATACGAAGAGGAAGTCGCCCGGACGGCGCGAGGAGTGGGCGCCCTGCGGGCCGTCTAAGGAGACACGAGCACGATGTCGATGCCATGGGAAATGGAATACAAGAAGCGGCTGAAGACGGCGGACGCGGCGCTCGGATGCGTCAAGTCGGGGATGCGCGTCTACATTCAGCCGGGATGCGCCGAGCCCGAGACTTTGGTCGAAGCCCTGATCCGCCGGGCCCCGGACCTGCACGACGTGGAGATCGTGCACATGATGACCATGGGCTGCGCCCCCTACGTCGCACCCGAAATGGAGGGCCACTTCCGCCACAATGCGATGTTCATTGGGGCCAACGTCCGCCAGGCCATCAATGACGGCCGCGCCGATTACACCCCGATTTATCTCAGTGAAATTGAGGGATTGTTCGAGAGCGGCGAGATGCCGATCGATGTGGCCCTGATCGAGGTTTCTCCCCCCGATTCTCACGGTTACTGCAGCTTCGGCGTGGGCGTCGACACTACGCTGACCGCGGCGAAAGTCGCGCAACATGTTGTGGCCCAGATCAACGACAACATGCCGCGCACCTACGGCGACAGCTTCATTCACGTCAACGAGATTGACGCCTTCGTGGAATCGTCGCGGCCATTGTGCGCGCTGAAACGGCCGGAAGTGACCGAGCTGCAAACGGCGATCGCCCGCAATGTCGCCCGCCTGATCGATGATGGCGCGGTGCTGCAAATCGGCATTGGCGGGATTCCCGATGCCGTGCTCCCCCTGCTCATGGACCGCAAAGATCTGGGCGTGCACAGCGAGCTGGTCTCCGATGGCGTGATTCCCCTAATTGAAGCGGGCGTGCTCACCGGCGCGCGCAAGAATTTCAAGCCGCGCAAGATTATCGTCGGATTCGCGCTGGGCACCCGACACATGTTCGAGTTTGTTGACAACAATCCTATCTTTGAGTTCCATCCCACGGCCTACACCAACGATCCCGGGCTGATCGCGCGCAACGACAATATGGTAGCGATCAATTCGGCGTTGCAGGTCGATCTGACGGGACAAGTCTGTTCGGACTCGATTGGCAGCCAGTTCTACAGCGGCATTGGCGGGCAAGTGGATTTTCTGCGGGGCGCGTCGCGGTCCAAGGGCGGCAAACCGATCATTGCGATTTCGTCCACGGCGAAGCATGGAACGATTTCGCGAATCGTGCCGATGCTCGATCCTGGGGCGGGAGTGGTGACTTCACGTGGTCTGGTGCGCTACGTCGTGACCGAATACGGCGTGGCTTATCTGCATGGCAAGTCGATTCGCGAGCGGGCGAAGGCGCTGATCGAGATCGCGCATCCGCAGTTTCGTCCGGCGCTTTACGAATATTGCGAAAAGACCAAGTGGTTGCAGCATCCGCAGGTGACGGTATTGAAGTAAGGAGACCAGAGCAGGCAGGAGAAAATCATGTCCGGTCCGGCACGCGGCAACGTCACAATCAACATAGAAGAATGCAAGGGATGCGGCTTGTGCGTCGAGTCCTGCCCGCCGAAATGTCTGGTGCTGGCTCCGGAACTGAGCCACTACGGCGTGCATCCGGCGCGCTATACCGGCCATGACTGCACCGGATGCGGCATCTGCTTCTATTGCTGTCCGGAGCCGGGCGCGATTACGGTCTATCGCCTCGCGGCCCCGCCTAAAGCGCCGGTGCCACAAGTTCAGACCGGAGGCGAACATGCGCCAGCTCTGTAAAGGGAACGTGGCCGTGATCAAAGGCGCGGTTCTTGCCGGATGCCGCGCTTACTACGGATATCCCATCACGCCGGCCAGCGAAATCGCCGAAGCTGCGGCTCTTTATCTTCCCGAAGTTGGCGGCACGTTCGTGCAGGCGGAAAGCGAGACGGCTTCCATCAACATGGTCTATGGCGCGTCGGCAGCTGGAGTCCGCGTGATGAGTGCATCTTCCGGCCCCGGCCTCAGCCTGATGCAGGAAGGCATCTCGTATCTTGCCGGCGCCGAACTTCCCTGCGTCATCGTCGACGTCATGCGCGGCGGGCCCGGACTGGGCAACATCGCGCCGGAGCAGAGCGATTACTTTGCCATGGTCAAGGGCGGAGGTCATGGCAATTACCGCAACCTCGTGGTCGCGCCGGCATCGGTGCAGGAGATGGCTGATCTGACCATCCTGGCCTTCGAACTGGCCGACAAATACCGCAACCCGGCCATCGTCCTCACCGACGGCTTCGTCGGCCAAATGATGGAGCCGCTCGATCTGGAATATCGCGAAATCGTCGCGCCGGTAAAACCGTGGGCGGTGCAGGGCACCGCCGGAACACGCAAGAACATGGTCAGCTCGATCTATCTTGAAACCGACGATCTCGAAGAACATCAGCGGCGCATGGAAGCGAAATACATTCGCGCGCAGCAAACCGAGACGCGTTGTGAAGAATACCGCACCAAAGATGCGGACTTGCTGGTGGTCGGCTTCGGCATCGTCTCGCGCATTCTGCGCTCCGCAGTCGACGAAGCCCGCAAGCAGGGAATCAGAGTCGGATTGTTCCGTCCCATCACTCTGTGGCCGTTCCCGTCGAAAGAGCTGGCGGCCAGGGCACTCGCGGCCGACAAAGTTCTGGTTGTGGAACTCAGCAACGGCCAGATGATTGAAGATGTCCGGCTGGCGCTCGACGGCCGGCGGCCCATCGAATTTTACGGCCGCGTCGGCGGCAACGTGCCCAGCGTCGAGGAGTTGCTGGCGAAGATCGAAGAGTACGCCACGGCAGCGGTATAGGAAAGGACACGGCGAGGTTACGACTATATGTCCACGCACGACGTAATCCCGGAGAAACCGATGGGAACCACCGACAACTACGAAGTCGTGCATTCCAAATCTGATTTATTCTATCCCGAGTACGAACGAAAAACCGATCTCAAGCACCAGACCCACTATTGCCCGGGATGCGGCCACGGCGTCACTCACAAATTAATCGCCGAGGCGCTCGAGGATCTCAAGGTGCAGGATCAAACCATCCTCGTCAGCCCGGTCGGATGCTCGGTCTTCGCCTATTACTATTTCGATGTTGGCAATGTGCAGGTCGCGCATGGCCGCGCCCCGGCTGCGGCGACCGGCCTGAAACGCGCCTGCCCCGACAAGATGGTAATCGCGTATCAGGGCGATGGAGACTTGGCGGCGATCGGCACCGCCGAAATCGTGCATGCCGCCAATCGCGGCGAAAAAATTACTGTGTTCTTCGTGAACAATGCCATCTACGGCATGACCGGCGGCCAGATGGCGCCCACCACGCTGGTCGGCCAGCGCAGCACGACCTCGCCCTGGGGACGCCGCCCCGTCAACGAGGGCTTCCCCTTGCACATGTGCGAATTGCTGGCCTCGCTCGAAGCCCCGGTCTACATCGAGCGCGTGGCGCTCTCCGACAACAAGAACATCATGAAAGCGCGGCGCGCCATCCGCAAAGCGCTGGAACTGCAGCGCGATGGAGCCGGGTTCACCTTCGTCGAAATTCTCTCGCCCTGCCCCACGATCTGGGGCAAAGATCCCATTGAAGCGCGCAAGTGGGTCGGCG
>JASHQK010000234.1 GCA_030039195.1 Candidatus Sulfotelmatobacter sp. | reverse complement strand
CCTCACGATGAGACATGCCTGAATGGCTCAGAGCGTCAAAGTACCGCTGCGTCTCAAGAAAACGACGCGATGGCTCAAGAATGATCAGATCTCCATCCCGCGGTACATAATGCGTGTCGTAAAGCGGAACAATCTGAAGGTCCGTGCGCCCACAAGCCCGCAGGTAATAAGCCATGCTCATCGGCCTTGCAGTGGCCACCTTGCTCGACCGCGGCGCAAACGGGCACACCTGCTGCGCCACCTCGCGGGTGTCGAATTCTGCGACCTCATCAGGTGCAAAATAGCGCGCGACGTTCCGCGCGCCTCCGCCGATGGAGTTCAAGTAGAACGAGTAGTAGGGCGCCCAATTTTGTAGCTCAAGAAGCGGCCACCCAATTAAGAAGACGGCCGTCGTCCCTACAATGATCGGTGACAGACCCCTCTCTTTCATGCCGCTCCATAGCTTTTGCACCGCATATCCGCCGGCCAGGTACAGAAAGGGCAGCATCGGGAGTGAATACCGAATCCACTTCGCTCCGCTCACAGAAAGCCCGACGAGCTGGATCATTCCGAGCGACAGGAAGAAGCACGACGCGAGAGTCCTGCGATCTCGCAAGAGCATTGCGCCACCAACGATGACGGCCACTAGGATTGGAATCGGTGTCTTTACCAGGAACAGCCAGAAATAGTAGAACCAGGGAACTCCAGTGAACAGACGCGATGGAAAGTTCATGTACAGCGTGCCATCGAAATCGTAACCCGTGTGCCGCACACCACTATGATGGAGCCAATGCAGGATCGCGTTGAAGTTAGCGGGAAAAAGAACAACCGGGTTCACCAGAATCAAGGCAACCAAGAGTAGGAGGAAGAAACGTTTGTAGCTGAATCGTGACGGCTTTCGAGTTAGGCCTATTCTTCCGGCAATCAGCCAGGCCAGTGCGTTCAAGCCGAGCAGGTGAAGAATATATTGCGAAGCAAAACTCAAGCCAAAGCCGAGTGCGCTCAGGTCGTACCACCGTCGCGCACTCCGGTCCGAATCGGCCTGTTGCGCGCGGCAGTAGAAATAACAAGCCAGTAGTGTGAAGAAGGTTAGTGGCGTCTCTTCCTTCGTAAGCCGATTTAACGCAACTGGCAACGGCGTAACGGCCCAGAAGAAACTCGCCGCAAAGGACCCAGCAATCCCCATCATTTGGCGGCAGAACAAATAAAGGATCGCGGTACTGAGGGCACCAAACAACACATTGGGCAGACGAAGCCACCCTTCGGGATTCAGCGAAGACCAGCCGTGTGCCGCGGCTATTTGGCCCCAGCGTTCGCCCACGCTAAGACTGGCCCAAGACAGCATTTTCGGCAGCATCGGATGCTCGCTATTGATGCCGACAAAGTGTCCCTGTCGATACTGCTGAATGGCTGACCATTTCGCGACCTCATCCTCGGACAGGCTGTTGAAGTCGACATGGTAGAGGCGAACTGAAAATGCCAGGACCGTCAGGAGGAGCACAATGACAGCATCCCGATATCTGCGAAGCCAACGATATTGAACCTCGCTCAGCACAGGTGCTCCGGTTTGCGACGCGAACGCGATTGAATGATTCTGTTCTCGATGGATCGAGCTTTCGCAACAATGTCACTCAGCTTTGCGTGAATTCCCAACTCGGCTAATGCCTGTTCGATTGCAAGCACCGTGAGTTTCAAGTCCAGTCCCTCACGAGAAAACGAGATAAGAGAGGACACGGCTGAGTTCCTCTTTGTCCTATTCGGCATACCTCGTCGTACGCTCACGCATTCATCCCCGTCGCGATCGCAAGTTTCCGACTGGCATGCTGATCAATAACCTCAGAAACCGCGTAAGGCTTACGCTCAGATCGATTGAAGTACTGCCATACCTGCAACTCACCCAGGAGTCCGAGAGCTATCAGATGAAGCCCTACCAATATCAGGACAGCCGCAAAGATCAGCAGCAATCCGTGTTGCTGCAAAACATCGATCCCGGCAACCACCTTCCAGATAAGCAGCCAGACCGCGACGGCCGATCCCAGACCCATGTTGATCGCGCCAAGCCGGCCGAACAGATGCAGTGGGCGCGACATGTAGCGCATAAGAAATCGGATGGTCATGAGATCAAAAAATACGCGGAAAGTGCGAGACAGGTTGTAGTGTGACTCACCGTGCTTGCGATGATTGTTTTGAATCGGTATTTCACAGATCGAGGCTCCGTAGAATGAGGCCAGTGCCGGGATGAACCGGTGCATTTCCCCATAGAGCGGTAATTGCCGAAGCAAGTCGCCCCGATATGCCTTGAAGGTTGTTCCGAAATCGTGAATGTTGACGCCGCTGAGCTTGGCCATCAGCCAATTGGCACAGCGGGATGGGATCTTCCGCAGCAACAAATTGTCGATGCGGTGGCTGCGCCACCCGCTCACGACGTCGTAGCCCGCTTCGATTTTTTCGAGGAAAGCAGGAATCTCCGCCGGATCATGCTGAAGGTCGCCATCCATGGCAATCACGTAGTCGCCGGTGCTATGCGCAAATCCAGCGGCCAGCGCTCCCGTTTGGCCGAAGTTCCGGCGCAGCCGGACCACTATCACGCGAGGGTCGATCAGCGCGACTTCCTTTAGCAGTTTGTAGGTGAGGTCGGTGCTCCCATCATCTACAAATACGAACTGGTATTCGCAGTCGAGTGCCTCCATGGTGGCCTGCAAGCGTCCGTACAGTTCAACGACGTTCCCTTCCTCGTTGTGAAAGGGGACAACGATGGAAACTGCTGTGCTTAGGCGATTAGGCATGCTGCATATTCCTATCGAAGGCGTGGTCGATCTGTTTGAGCCATCTGCAGTCTTGTTCGTTCAACAACAACTTAGGGGTGTCGTTGAGTTCGTTCAGTAACTCGCATAGCCAGTTTGCAAACTCCCAATCCTGACCCCAGACACTTAGGACACCTCGTCCGTCACGCTGGATCGCGGGAAAGCCGTTCACTAATGTTGTGGCGTACATATCGGACTCCTTCGCTGCTAGTTCAAATTGCGTGCCGCGGCAGCTCCAGCGGAATTGCGGCCATCGATGCAACGCGGCCTTGGTAACGCATGCCGCTCGCCAAACACCCGGGGCGGCAACCCGCTGAACTGCAAAGCCCAGATGTATATCTGGACTGCGATCGGTGCCCACATTGCGGCAGTGCCCTTGAAAGGTCAGGACGGTCCGCGGGCATAAGCTTGTGAACGCAACAGGACTTTCGACGATAGGGCTGGACACAAGCGGCGGGAAATCGTAAGTTCGGCGTGGCTTGCGACGAAGGATCGTCGCCGCCAACCTGCGGTTCGGACGGTGGTCCGGAAGGAAGCAGCCATTGACCTGCAGATGTGAAGAACTTGTTTGCGGAGCAACCGAGTCCGAGTCTGAAAACACTATTTACCGCAACAACGAAACCCCGACGAATAACATGTGCGAGTCCATGCCAGGATTCTTATCACCAAGATTCGCATTGGAAATATGGTGGTACTTGTACCCCAGATCGAGCGCAGTGTGACGGCTGGATGTGAACAACTGCACCCCGCCACCAAGTTGGGCCGTGAAGTTAAAGTGCGTTTCTCCAAACATCCGATGGTTGAAATACAGGAAGCCGCCAGCACTCGTGAGGAACGGTTCGACGCGGCGGAAGTGCACGAAGTTTACTTGTGCGCCTATAGGACTGCCACCGACACCGTAGGAATATACTCGGTGACCATTCCCAGTGCGGGGATCGCCCACCAGCGCCGACGTTGCGTCGAAGACCCAGCGGACCGCAAATGGTTCGTTCCAGTAAATGAGCCGCTCGTAACGGTTTTCGAACTGATAGTTTCTACCACTCACTGTACTGGAAAAGGCATGGCCGTTTCCAAAGGCGCCACCACACCAGAAGGTGTATTCGCTGTAGGCATGTGGTTGTTGTTCCTGTGCAAATGCAGATGTCAGAAGAAACATACTAATGAGAATCGTGCCGGCCAAACCTGACATCCCGTCGATAACCCAGATCCGCCTTCGTCGATCGCGACGAAAGATCCTCGTCGTTGTAGTGATCAAGCATTGAGGACCTAACAATCGCACACCGGCAATAGATTTCGTCGTCATGACTGTTGCCGAAGCATTCATCTTGCCATTTGTTCATCAACTCAAACGTGAGCACTGCAGCTTCGGGCGAACGCGATCCATCGTCTTGATCCGCTTCCGGGCAATGGCCCGTTCAGCAGCGGCTACGGCCATATCTAGGTCTGCGTGACATCGAGGCTCTGATTCGGTCCATCTAAGTGCCCGCATAGTGGCACTGACCTCGAAAGGTCAGAACCAGCAGGAGTAGAAGACCTTTCATAGGTAGAAGAACCAAGAGCTTAAGAAAACTTCACACTGGTAGCCCGCCTGCATTATCACGAATGAATTTGAGCTTAGTGCTGAAGGAGTCGAGCTAATGATCGAAGCTTTCTTGGCAACACTGGCACTCATTCTTGATTTCGTGTTCGGTTGCCACCATGGCCACCTCAGCCGTGTTTTCACTCTAGGAGGTCAGACCTACTGCGTGTGCGTTGACTGTGGAGCAAAGTTCGAATATTCGCTCGAGTCCATGTCGGTTGAACGCCGTATTCCTTCAGCCCCTGTGATGACGAGGTTTCGCATTGCCTGAGGTGGAAAGGCCATGAACATTCACGAAGCAGTCGAGAAGAAAAAGAGAGCCACGACAGCAGTTCCAAAGCCACGGCAGCTTGAAGCAGGAATGAGGTCGGCTCCCGCGAGTCAAGAGAAAGAACTGTTCGCAGACAGCCTGCTGGAAACTCGAGGAAGGCAGCGCAAGAGAAGAGCGACAGCAACAGTCCTCTCATTCCTTTTCCAATGCTCCCTAGTGGGCATCTTGCTCTTGATTCCACTGTGGTTTACCGAGGCGTTACCCCAGCAGCAATTGCTGACGTTGTTGGTAGCTCCACCTCCTCCACCCCCTCCGCCACCGCCAGCGGCACCTGATGCGGCAAGTCAAAAAGTAGTCAGAGTGGCGAGTGACATCATGAACGGACAGTTGCGCACTCCGACGCAAATTCCTAAGAAGGTCCAGATGATCAAGGAAGATGAAGCGCCTCCCCCGGTCATGAGTACGGGCGGGGTGGTCGGAGGAGTGCCCGGTGGGATCCCTGGAGGTCAAATAGGTGGAGTAATCGGCGGAATCATCAGTTCAACCTCCAGTGTCGCAGCTGTTCCGAAACTGGCGTCCAAGATTGTTGTACCAGTTCAACGGGTGCGCGTTTCACAGGGCATTGTCAAAGGCCTGCTTATCCGCCAAATTGAGCCAACCTACCCGACGGTAGCGCGCGAAGCGCGCATTCACGGTCAGGTGGTGCTCACAGCAATTATCGACAAGGACGGCAACATTGAGAATCTGCAGCTCGTGAGCGGACACCCGATGCTCGCTCCCTCGGCGATTGATGCGGTGAAGCAATGGCGGTACAGACCATACCTCCTCAACGGACAACCTGTTGAGGTCGAAACCACGATTACGGTCAACTTCGAGCTTCAAGGGTAATGCCGGACTCGAAATGGCAATGAATTCAAGAAGCTGTGACGGAGATGAGTAATGGAGACAGAGTCTTATTCGAGAGTAGTTCGAGTCGCAGGCGAAGTGCTGGTGCTTCATTGTTGGGCCTGCGGGACTGCTCACTGCGTGGACCTTGAGATTTTCGCTCCAGACAGACTAGCGCATATGGTATGCAGCAACAGCATCTGCAAGATGAGCATGTTCCTGGTGAATGAACTAACGGTCGACAACGAGACCAAGAAAACAACGACGAAAAACGCTCTAGGCGCGCCCTTTGCTGCTCTTGCGAGGTTGTGGCGATGAAAAGAAATAAGTCAACCACGAAATTGTGGCCGGTCCCAGCTGCGGTAGATTCCGCCTTGACTAACTATCGCCGGGGAGTCGGTACGTAGCAATCAGATCGAGTTGACCGAATGTCGAAACACGTCAAACGTCGTGACGTTTTGTACCTACTTGCTTGCCATTTGGAGTGGAAAAACAAACGAAGACTCGCTGCTTACCTGGAGCTTCTCTGTGCATTGGACGATCAAAACTGCAATATTCGCAACGTCGCAGAGGTACTGCTACAGCGAAGCTCTCCGCGCCCTCAGCCAAGCGAGAAAAGATTGAAACCGGCTGAAGCGGCGCACGGAGTTTCCGAGTAAACAATTGGCAAGCGAAATGCACGTCTACAGGACATGTATCCGATGGCAGGTCCAGCTTTGAGTCCGCGTGCGCAATCCGCCGTGACCGAATACGGCATCTTCTGGCAGCA
>JASHQK010000233.1 GCA_030039195.1 Candidatus Sulfotelmatobacter sp. | reverse complement strand
GGTTCGGTCGGGGGCGAATATGTGCACATCTATACGGCGCGCTATCCCTCAGATGTGGCCGGTCTGGTCTTGATCGATTCAGCGGTTCCCGATATGCATGAGCCGGACTTCGATCTTGCGCCAATAAATCGCATGTCGGGCCGCATGAGGCATCTGATCTGTATGGCTCTGCCGGCAATGTCGCGACTTGGGATCATTCGTTTCATGACGGTCCGAGAGCGGCGCCCCGCTCCGCCTGATTTCACCGCCGAACAAGCGAGTGTGTTGGCGAAGCTCGAAGCGCAGCCCAAGGCTTTCGTGGCGGATGCCGAGCAGGCTTGCGTAGCGACTGATGAGGGCAGAATCGTTCCGAGAGAAGGCGGTGGGAACCCGGACATCAACGACGCCGCAAAGAACGCCGGAAGTCTTGGTGATCGTCCGCTTGTCGTGCTGACGGCGGGAAAGTATTGGGCTCCGGACGGTTTCGAAAAGGAAGCGGCGGAATATCACGAGAACTGGGTGCATCAATTGCAGGCGAGCCTGGCGCGCTTGTCAACACGTGGCCGGCAAGTCATCGTCGACGCGGGGCACGGCATGGAGGAATCGCCGGATGCCATCGTCATAGCCGTCAGAGAAGTGGTTGACGAAGTACGAACAACGACAGTTAACGGCCCCACCACTCCCAGGAGTTCTTCGACCACCGAACGAGCGCGTAAGTAGCCAAAAAGCACAGTAAGTGGCGATGATCGAGGTGGACTTTAGAACGCCCAGCGTACCAGGGTAGCTCCGGAGGTGAATCCCGCGCCCACGGCGGCAATCAGGAGCAGGTCGCCTTTTTTCAGCTTGCCCTCTTCGAGCGCCGTCCGCATGGCGAGAGGGATGGTGCCGGCGGTCGTGTTGCCGTAACGATCGATGTTGATGATGACTTTTTCGAGCGGCATTCCCAGCCGATCGGCAGTCGCGGTGATGATGCGACGGTTGGCCTGATGCGCGATGAAACAGTCGACGTCCTGCCCCGAAAGTTGGTTCCTCTCCAGGATGCGTTCGGTCATCTCGGACATTTTCTTCACCGCATACTTGAAGACATTTTTGCCGTCCTGATGGATGTAATGCATTTTCTGGTCGACGGTTTCATGAGAAGCAGGATTGAGGCTTCCGCCGCCGGGCATGAACAGGAATTCGCCGCCCATGCCTTCAATCTGCGCAACATGGTCGATGATGCCTTCGCCGTCGGACGATGCAGGTTCGAGCAAAACCGCGCCCGCACCATCGCCAAAAATGATGCAAACGGCGCGATCGGTGAAGTCCGTCATGGACGAGTTCACGTCGGAGCCGATCACGAGCACTTTCTTGTATTGTCCTGACTCGATGAACTTCACGCCGGCGTTGAGGGCATAGAGAAAACCGGAGCATCCGGCGGAAACGTCGAAACCCCATGTGTTCTTGATCCCGAGCTTGTGCTGGACCAGGCAAGCCGTTGAGGGATACATCATGTCCGGGGTGACGGTGCCGACAACAATCAATTCGACTTCCTGCAAATCAAAGGGATGAGACGCCAGCAGATTCTTGACCGCCTCGACGGCCAAGTCGCTGGCGGCGACGCCCTTGTCGACCAGATGGCGTTCCCGGATTCCGACCCGCTCCATAATCCATTCATCGGTTGTGTCGACCATCTTTTCGAGGTCGGCGTTGGTAAGAACGCGGGGTGGTACATAAGTTCCAACAGCAGTAATTTTGGCGCGAATCGCTGTAGTCAATGAGGCTCCCTTAAGAAACGAATCCCGAAAAATAGACGGCAATAATTGGAAACGAAGTATTTTGCAGGATTGGACGCGGAATGTCTAACGGGAATGTGTTTTCGGTAATGCTGCAATTTCAAGGGAAGCGATCCAGACGCGCGGTATTGCATCGCAAAAACCGCTATGCTTCGCGCGGATCGCCTCGGTCCTTCGCTGCGCAAAAGCGCTGGCTCAGGATGACAGCTGAGCTGCACCTCTACCTTTATCTCAGCCGAATCGCCAGAAATCCGAGTTGAGACCGAGAGAGGCGAACAGTTCATGTGCCTCATCGGCGGATCGGCGACGCCAATCTGGAGTCATGCGGTCGCGATACCAGGCGTCGGCCAATTTCCACGCCTGCTCGAGGGTCAAGATGGCTCCGCGGGTGAGTTTCCAGGCCTGGCACCAGCGATCCACATGATCTTCCGACCGGAAGATGAGCATCGTTTTTCAATTGAATACAATGTCGTCCCACCATTGCCGGGCGGGAAGGGCGAAATGCACGAGGCCAGGAGGCTGGGCGGCAACTTCGCCGCGGGAAACGGTCACGGTGATGCTCTCGCCGCAACACCCGCAAGAGGCGAGCACGCGGCCACCGGAATGAAGCATGGCAATCACGCCCAGAGCGTCCCAAATGCAGTTGCCATACCAACTGCGGGTGCCGGATGGGTCCTTGGTCTCAACTGCAAACGGAGTGGGAACGGCCGAAAGCGGGTTCGCCATGAGGACTTCCCCGCTTCCCGGCTGAAGTACGAGCATATGGCCGTCCGCTAACTCGCGAAATGCGTTTTCGATTTCGCCGACAGAGCAACGAAGATCGGTTGCCATTTCGGCTTTGGATGGGCAGCGGCCGGACTGTACAAAGAGCTGGTAAAGACGCAGTCGAACCCGGGCGGCGAAATCGGTTGGCATGGCAGGATATTATCTTGCGCGGCCGCGTGGGGAAACTCCGATTAAGGATTTTACGGACGGCCTTGGAGGCCGTCCCTTTCAAGACGTGACTCGATCAGAGTTTCCCTAGGCTGCGGAGCGATCTCGTTCGTGCTCCATCCATTCACGAACGAAGTTCGGGCAGGAGACCAGAGCAAAGCGGTGGTGCTCGCCGCGAAGCAGATAGAGGGTGGCGGCGCGATCTAGTTTCTCCAGGCCGGAAAGGCTCAACAATGGCCAGAGACGGCATTCGGCGGCGGATTGTATGAGTTGATCCAGATAAGATAAGTGCCCCTGAAAGAGCTTGCCGGAGACGCGGATGGTGACTGTCGCTTCAATAGACTTCGGCGAAATCCGATGATTGCTCATTATGCGTGTCCCGTGGGTATGATTTTGTCGACCGTATATCCATTGGACGCGATGATGAGGAATTTCTTGCGCAAAGACTCGTATCAGATGTGTAAAGATTCGTAGCGCAGACAGGGAAGAAACGAAATCTGTGGAAAACTAGCCAGGCACCGGGGGCTCACTGCACACGCAAGAGCCCGTTACCGTTGCTTCCTTCCGGACCTGGCGGGGTTGGCGGGAATACGTCGCGCGAGACCGATGCCTGACTCGTCGATTTTAGCATCCCAAGAAGAGGCCATCTGCACGGAGCCGAATGACGTGGTGTCGTGAATTGACCACAAAGGACACGAAGGCATACGAAGGAAAACAACGGTCAAGGCCGGAACGAGCCGGTTGTGAGAAAGATCAACTACCCGAAACCACCGGCGAACGGATGTGACTTTCGATGCAAGAATTGGCCCGGGATGGCTTTCTTTCTGGTGGCCTTTGTCGAACAATAGAATCTTGGAGGGGTGTCGCAAATTCGCTAACCACCAAGGACATGAAGGAACAGGAAGCCTGTCGACCGCTGATTTTGTTTCGCCATCATGCCCTCTGGTTAGCCAGGACACCGCCAATTTCGGCGCCGTGAACTTCCGCAGCATGCACATGATCCCGCAGCTTCGAAACCCGGCAGCAACTCCAGCGAATCATGCCATCGAGTATTACTTCCAGTGGTGTCTATATTGCCTTGTAACAGTGGGCTTTATCGCACTGGCTGGAACGGGCGGGCTGGATGTGCTCACGCTATCCGCGATGTTTTCGGCTTTGCTATTGCGCGGATATTTCTTGTGGAGGCAGCAGCCAGTCGCGATTTCGGAGCGTTGGACCACGCCGCTCACGCTGCTTTATTTCGGATTTTTCGCCGCCGACTACTTCGTCATCTCCCGCGGCTTTCTTCCGGCGACGGTTCACTTGGCTGTTTTCGCCGTGATCATCCGGATGTTTTCGCTCCGGCGTGAGCGCGACCACCTCACGCTGGCGGTTCTCGCTTTCCTGATGATTCTGGCGGCGGCGATACTGACCGTAGACAGCTTCTTCCTGTTATCTTTCGTCCTCTTCATGCTGGTCGCGGTCGCGACCTTCGTGCTGTTTGAAATGCGGCATTCCCTCAGCACAGCGGACTTGGAGGCGCAGCCTTCGACCGCATGGCACGACCGCCGGTTGTTTCCTTTTTCAATCGGGCGAGCAGCGTCAATACTAATGTTCATGATCCTCGCCGCGGCGGCGGCCCTGTTTGTGATTTTGCCGCGACGCTCCGCCGGATATTTGGGCGGATATTCCTTCGGCACCGACTTTTCCTCGGGATTCAGCGACCACGTGCGGTTGGGACAAATTGGACGGATCCAGCAATCGAGCGCCGTCGTGATGCACGTGCAGATCGACGGCGATCGCACCGGCCGCTACAACTTGTATTGGCGCGGCGTGGCTCTCTCGGATTTTGACGGCCACACATGGTCGAAGCCACCCCAGGAGATCGTGCTGCAGCGCGGCCTCGACGACAGTTTCGAGATACCGCCGCCGGACCCCTCCGAAGCGGAACTGCCGCTTCCCTCTGCAAGCGCTCGGGAAAAGACGATTCATTACCGCGTGCTGATGGAACCGATCGGCACAAATGTTTTTTTCCTGGCCCCTTTGGCGCGAAGCGTCAGCGGCGATTATCAGTTGCTGGCCATGGACTCGGCGGACGCCATCTTTGATTTCGACACACAACACGCCGTCAGCCGGTACGAAGCCATTTCTAATATCTCGAAACCTTCTCCCGAAAAGCTGCGAGCGGCTGCTACCGATTACCCTGCCAGCGTTGCTGCAACCTACCTGCGTTTACCTCCGCTGGATCCGCGAGTGGCACAACTGGCCCGGCAAGTGACTGTGTCTGAAAACACGGAGTTCGACAGAGCAGCCGAGCTCGAGAAATATCTGCAGACGAACTTTCAATACACACTGGATTTGCCGCACACACTCCCGGCCGATCCCATTGCGGATTTCCTCTTCGAACGGAAACAGGGGCATTGCGAGTACTTTGCGTCCGCCATGGCTGTCATGCTGCGGAGCCTGGGCATTCCTTCGCGGTTGGTTAACGGCTTTCATAGCGACGAATTCAACGATCTCACTTACAACTACGTGGTGCGGGCGAAAGACGCACATGCGTGGGTGGAAGCTTATTTTCCCGGATATGGGTGGCAGACTTTCGATCCCACGCCGGCCGCGGCGTTGAGCACGGGCCAGACGTGGTCGCGGCTCGCGCTTTATCTCGATGCCATGGCCTCATTCTGGCGCGAGTGGGTGGTCAGTTATGACATCGCGCATCAGTATGTCCTTGGCCAGAACGCAATCAATGGAACCCGCAATCTGTTGGACTTCGTCCGGCTGTGGACGCGCACTCGTTACCAATCGATTCTGTCGTGGGGACGGGAAATTCATCACCGGGCAGAACGCTCCCCGTTGCAATGGATGCTGGCCGCCGTCGGTATGTCGTTCGCGTTCCTGGTACTCAGAAACCTGGGAGGGATTGTACGTCTGGTCGAAGAGCATCGGCTGCGGGCGCATCCGGAACGAAGCCCGGAGCAGGCGGCTGCCGTCTGGTACACGCGAATGGCGCGGGAACTGTCACGAAGGGGAGTGCAGAAACCAGAGACGCTGACGGCGCAAGAGTTCTTGCAGAAAATCGATAATGCGAGCTTGCGGGAACCTGTGGCCAGGTTCACGGAGGCTTA
>JASHQK010000232.1 GCA_030039195.1 Candidatus Sulfotelmatobacter sp. | reverse complement strand
AGCGCCCCGGAAGCCATCCCCTTCGATCTCGAGAATCCGGTCTGGGCGTACGCGAGAAAAAACGGCTAGAATACTGGGATTGCAGTAGCCAAAGTATACGGTGCTGCTCTTCTGAGGCCCAACGGGGAGGCGCGAGAGGGTCGGATTGACCCAAGGAGCCGAAGAGGGAATGGCGAGCAATTCCCGCATTGTGCACTACAAGAGGAGCTCACCTTTGTCGGCGAATTTTCCAAACGTAGAAATTCTTTTTATCTGCCAATGTCTCAATTTCAAGACCTGCAGCACTCGCTCCTCGATGCACGGCCGACCTGAGATTCGCGAGACCTATTCCGCCGACATCATTCAACGGAATCTCCAAAGCCCCACCATCTGCGGCGGCTTTCAGTTCTTTGATGACTCCTTGAATCAGATCATGGTGTTTGCCTTGCCTGCCCCTATCTAAGAGTGAACTGTCGACAACCCGATATTTGGCAGGCGGTAAAGGTATGGGTTTCTCTTTGTGCATTTCCACGCCCCCGCGAACACGCAGAGGATACGCAAACGAGATTGCTGTGTCAACAGTAGTCTTGTTGTACGGTAAATATACGACTGTTCTGCGATTTTCGTATTATGCAGCTACGCCATCGTTCACATTGTTTGCCTATTGTTGGCGTAATGTTGGCGTTCTTCCCTACGTACGACATATGAACTGAATATTTTCACCTTTTTTTAGTGGCGGGGGTACGCTGCTTATTGTCAACACAGGGGAGTGATCTTCACGGATAGCCGGTTGCGATAGAAGCATGTTGCAGTTCTGTGTGGGATTATCTTTGAACGGATCAACCATTCGAGTTCTCATAGTAGATGATTACGAGCCCTGGCGTCGTTACTTCTCAACCACGCTTCGGAAAGAACAGGCGCTACAAGTCATCGGCGAACTGTCAGACGGGCTGGAAGCCGTTCAACAAGCGCAAGAACTGCAACCAGACCTGATCCTGTTAGACATCGGTCTTCCTTCACTGAATGGGATCGAAGCCGCACGCCGAATCCGGCAAGTTTCCCCCGCGTCCAAAATTCTCTTCGTGAGCGAGAACCGCTCCGCTGATATCGCAGAAGAAGCCTTGAGCACGGGTTCAGGTGGCTACGTCGTCAAGTCCGATGCAGCTGGTGAACTGCTGCCTGCTGTGAAAGCGGTTCTCGAAGGCAAGCGGTTTCTTAGCTCCAGTTTGGCTACTCTTGGTCTTAACGGCCTACCTGATCGGCAGAATGGCTCTGGTTTTCAACCGCGGCAAGGTTGCGACACTCACCCCGACACAGAACATGGGAAGCGCCCCTCACCACGAGGTAGGCTTTTATCCTGATGATCGATTCCTTCTGGATGACTTGACGCTCTTCGTTGGGTCTACGCTCAAACCCGGAGGTGCAGCTATCGTTGCGGCGCGCGAGTCACACCGGGCGGGATGGATGACCACATCTTCCAGCGAATTTGTACAGAGCATACAGCGGTTCATTCGCGATAGCCTCCAGCGCAAATTCTAACCCGCCGCTCTCTGAGCTTGGTCTGACTCGAGTGGAACGCAAACATGGATGGTCGTCCCGCCCATGGGCCTTGATTCAATCAAGATCGTCCCATTCACGAGCCGCACGCGCTCGCGCATGCTGATGAGGCCCAGCCCTTGCTTGTTCATCGAAGCCTCAGCGTCAAATCCTGCCCCGCGATCCGAAACCGTAAGATGAAGTTGATTGGCTGAGCAATTCAGCTTCACCTCGAAGGTGCGCACTTGGCTATGCTTTGCTGCGTTATGCAAAGCCTCCTGCACGATACGGAACATGCACAACGAAATCTCGTGCGGTACATCCTTTGGGACATCATCATTCTTAAAGTCAATCTCCACGTTCTGCCGCGCTGCAAATTCTTTGCAGAAACTTCTTATCGCGGCAACGACACCTAAGTACTCAAGCTGCGGAGAATGGAGTTGTCGCGATATTGACTGCACGGCAGTTGAAATCCGCGTAAGACGTTCCCAGACTTCAGTGAGTCGAAGATTCATTTCAACAGCGGAATTGGGAAGATTTTGCTGGAGGGCCTTGACGTCCACCGCTGCTAACGCAATCTGTTGTTGAATATCGTCGTGGAGGTCACGTGCTATTCGAGTACGTTCTCTTTCTTGTATCTCGACCAATGCACGGCTGACCTCTGCAAGAGCATCATCGGCGAGTTTTCGCTCAGTGATGTCACGTGCAATCTTTGAAAAACCCACAAGCCTTCCCGTGGAGTCCTTAACCGGCGAAACGGTCAAGGAAATGTTGACCTTTTTCCCTGTTTTCGTGATCCGTACGGTCTCATAGTGCTCGATGCGCTCTCCCGTCCGCAGTCTTTCGATAATCTTTTGTTCCTCATCAAAAAGGTTGGGAGGGATGATAATGCCGATCGGTCGTCCTATCGCTTCCGCCTCTGTGTATTCAAAAATCTTATGCGCGGCAGTGTTCCAACTGGTTATAACGCCATCCAAATTCTTGGAAATGATCGCATCTTCAGACGACTCAACTATGGCGGCATGCCTGAACCGGGTTTCTTCTGCTTGCTTGCGCTCGGTGACATCGGCGATCATGCCAACGATTCGTTTTAACTTTCCCTGCGCGTCAAAATATGCGCGGCTATTCCGTTCCAACCATTTGACTGCCCCATCGGGACAGATGATTCGATAGGTGATCTGTAAAGTCGGGTTCTCGACCTTCACGCTCGCCAAAGCGGCGTCTAATCTCTGCTTGTCATCAGGATGAACCATTGCAGATATTGCCGCTCCCGTAGCCGCCTGTTCGTTTTTGACGCCCAGAATCGCTGCCGATTCCCCAGAGCGTTCAATGACATCGGTGGCTGCGTCCCATGAATACGCAAACGTCTTTCCGGCTTGAACTGCGAGACGCAAGCGCTCTTCGCTTTCGCGTAGCGCCTCTTCTGCGCGCTTGCGATCAGTGATGTCACGGGCAATTCCACACACACCCACTATTGCGCCGGTTGAATCCTTGATTGGCGAAATACTCAGGGATACGTTGATTCTTTTCCCAGTGTTGGCAACACGAATCGTTTCAAACTGCTCGATGCGACCTCCCGCCTTCAGTCTTTTGAGAATCTCGTTCTCCTCATCGGCTAGCTCAGGAGGGACAAGAATGGAAATTTCCCTTCCCATCGCTTCTGCTTCCGTGTACCCATACATATGCTGGGCACCCGTATTCCAACTTACGATGATTCCATCCAGAGTCCCCGAAGCAATCGCATCTTCAGAAGCTTCGACAATTGCCGCATGCCGAATTCTTGCCACTTCTGCCGTCTTTTTCTCGGTAATGTCCTGCACCATCGCAAGCACCAGCGAAGATGCGCGACTGTTTAACAACGAGATGCTCAAACTCCCCCAGACCAACGAGCCGTCTCGTCGAAAATAGCGCTTTTCTAGTTGGTAGTGATCGATTGAACCTGCTCGCAACTGCTGAAAAAGCGCCCAGTCCTTCTGGGCGTCTTCAGGGGGAGAAAAATCAACACAATGTTTCCTGCGCAATTCATCCTCGCTGAAACCAAGTATTGAGCAAAGGGCTGGATTTACGAACAGAGGCTGCCCATCCAAGTTCTCCACGGCAATACCTACGGGACTCGCATCGAAGATGTCGCGGAAAAGCTGAATGGCTGGGACCGACGGGGCTGACGCTCTGTCCTGCATGGTCGAAGCTCCTCAGCCGAAATGTCCTTTCGCGAATGTATAGCACTGTCAATACTTCAGTGCAAGCGGGGCTGTCGATTGCAATGATTCCACGTCAGACCGAGCGCCTGGACATTCTCGGGGAGACGCTAACCTTCGGGGGAAATGGCGCTGCTTCCGCCTAGTGGTTCGAAAAGCGTATGGATTCATCCTGCGCCCAAACCGGGAAGAAGTGTTCGTGCGCTTTTCCGCTATCCAGGAGGAGGGCTACAGCACCCTCAATAAGGGTGAGACGGTCGAGTTCGATCTGGTGAAGGGTCCGAAAGACTTCCAGGCTGAGAAGGTCGTTCGCGCTAGCGGCCGGTGCACAAAACAGATAACCGATAAACCAGACACGTGGAGGCTCCCGGAAGGCGGGACAGTGAGCAGAACCGTAAGACGTTTAGCTGATGAACTGTGTTTAAACGCACCGGCGGTCGACCTTTTTCTTCGTTTCTTTAGGACGGAGAATTCGGCTGGCCCCCTCGATAATCGTATTATTTCTGCCGGCGCCTGGTGACTGGCAACGAGCTACCTTTGATACAACCCTGCAGTCGTATGCTCCCTCGCCCACTTCTTTGTTCGCTCCGATGCCTCAGCCGCGCAACTCCGACATCTGGTTTTTCCAGGCTGCGCCTCCGCCTTGCCGCACGCTAGACAAAGCCCGCAATGTCTTAAGAGTTGTCTTCGAGCAGCCTGGTAGTCTCGTTGGTATGCGATGGCGTCGAACACGTATTCTCCATCTAAGTACGTCGACCAGAGAATGATTCGGCAGCACACTGTTGCAACCTGTCAGAAGTTACATGCGAGCTAGGAGTCGATATGCGACGTGCAAGTGCCCTGACCCTCTCAAAAGGCGGATTAGCACACGCCATGGGCATTGACCTTGAAATCAAAAACATGCCGACGATCCCGACGGAGCACGGAACCGCTCTATCCAGAGGAGCTTTTCAAAGTAACTCGCGAAGGTCCGGCCGTGGACCCGAGAGCAAAGAGCTGATCAATGCCCTCTCGGCTTCTGCGCGGCCCGAAACCGGCGCTTCCTCACCTTTCGTTTCGGGCTATTGCACTCCCGGGCGGGATTTCACATACCGACACTGCCTCGTTCCGGTAACGGCATTCGAGGCCGGCCCCCTTGGATCGCTGTAGCACCACCCACGTGACCCCAAAATCGGCTTGCAAGCGTTGGAAATCCTGTAACCCAAAGCCTTCCCAGCCCCGCAGGGCTTGCAGTTGCGACTGCCATTGTTCTGCCATGGCAGGGAACATACTCACTGCCCCTCCATCTCGGACCACATCCGCTAATCTGCTCCGCTGGGTGATGGCGTTGAAGCCATTCGCGTCTTCGCCGCGGATTTTCATATACGAAGGATCCAAAGCGAACACGGCATCCGGAGGCGTGTTGTTTCGTATCCACTCGAAGGCTTTCACCCAGGGATTCCTGGGTGTCGCTCCCGGCCACTCAACGTGTGCGCTGGCGGGAAAAAGTGACCGTTGAGCAAAGAACATCGCCAAGCACAACGGGACAAAGAGCACCAACCAGCGCCATAGGCGATCACGCAACACGAATTCAGCAAGCAAACCACCGACCACAATGAAAAGAAGAATGTAAAGCAGGTAAAGGGATCGCATAGGCTGTATCCGTGCGAGCTCCTCAAACCTCGGACACGACAACGCAAGCCCGAAGACTAAGAAGACAATCTGGTAAACCAGCAGTGATTGGCATAGCACGCGCAGCTGGTGCTCTTGCCTCGAACGTGCGCACCGGCTGAACCACCACAACATCGCCAACGGAGAAACCACACCAAGCCATTCGTACGAGCGCCAGTGCAGAAGACAGAAGTAAGCATGGGACACTGCTGCTGGGTGATATGCCGCAGAAGAAGTTCCGGAGAGTTCGAATAGCAGCACGTAAGCCGTTGCAGGGCGACGGACATAAAGCCGCTGCATGCCACTAAGCAGCAAACAATAACTGGCGGCAAAGGCTGCCATCAATGGATGGATGAGAGCTACGAAACTAACAAACAGCAGAGCCTGAGCGTATTTCTTATCGACGATCTTCACGATTGCGACAATGGTTGCGAATGCAGCAACATTCCGGGGGTTTACGTATTGATCCATGATGTACAGTGCCGTTCCCGCGATGGGCAAAGTCAACAGGGCCGCTAGTAGGACTACACTGCCCCACTGAGCTGTTCGATCCTCGAAGCACCGGCCAGACAACTGCCAGCAAGCTATCAAGAACAGATAGATCGATGCCACATGCCACAAAAGCAGTACGACTGCTGCTGGTAGGTGACTGAACCGCAGTGAAAACGCAATCAGATTGGGGAAACACGTTAGTTGCGCATGAGATTCGAAGAACTGTGCATTGAACGAGTAGAATTCCGGGTGTAGGATTTTCATAACCGCGGGAAGATAAAGCTCGGCATCTTCAGCGGCGGGATGGTAACCATGGACCAAAACCGCGCCAAGGGTGAGAAGAAGAAGGAGAAGTACTTCCTTGGGTTTCAAAGAGTTGTGCCGATCAAGACGCTCAATGCTATCGGCATGTGTACAGAGTAAGAACTGGTAAGAATCACAGTCCCCCGGTGGAACCCCAAGGCGTTCTCTAGCTCCTCCAGCGCAGCGAGAATTGACAGCCTAAGTGAGAAGGGCTCTGACCACCTTCCCATCGACCGTCAACCGACGATCCACCTGAGCTTCTGTCGAAAGCGTACTTGTTGCCAGGTGAATAACTTATTCAGGGCGATGTCGGGGACAAAAACCTTCCTGATCCCTATGACAGTAGAGGCCTGCAATATTTATCAGTGGTAGTGCGGCTCCTGCGCGCTCAGACTCTTCACTGGAACGAGTGGCCTGTTTCGTAGATGGCATCGCGATATCGTGCGGGCTTGCTGACTCGTTTTCGGAAACAGGAGATCCGGAAGAAATGATATGGCAACAAAAGTTCTTATCGTAATCATTTCAGTAACTATGCTCTGCGGCACCCTTCACGCGCAGGAGGAATCGGACGAAATCAACTCCAATATGGGAGTGGCGCTGAGCCTCCCCTTGGGACCGACATCCCAAACAGTGCATACCAGCTGGGGCCTGGTCGGTG
>JASHQK010000231.1 GCA_030039195.1 Candidatus Sulfotelmatobacter sp. | reverse complement strand
CAATGGGACAATACACACATATGCGAAAATTGCTAGCTTGCTTCTCCACTCGAAAAGCCCTGCTTTCGCTTTCCACCGGATTGGCTGCGAGCCTGATGTTACTCGGCAGCGCTTCGGCACAGACCTCAACCACCACCCAATCGTCACCATCCAGCTCCGCGAAGACTTCGTCGTCGACCGCGACGAAAAGTACGACGACTACGGCGAAGAAGCCTGCTCCGAAGACCGCAGCTCCGCTGGTTCTGAAAACCGACAAAGAGAAACAGAGCTATGCCATGGGCATGAACCTCGGCATCGGACTGCATAAGCAGGGATTGACGCTCGATCCGGCGCTGGTCGCGCGCGGGATGAAAGATGGCATGACCGGCGGCAAGACCGCTATGACGGAAGACGAAGCGCACACCGCGATCCAGCAATTCCAGACCGAAGTTCGGCAAAAGATGCAAGCCAGCGCACAGGAACAGGGCGAAGCCAATCACAAGGCAGGCGAGGCGTTTCTCGCGACGAACAAGGCGAAGCCAGGCGTTGTTACGTTGCCAGACGGCCTACAGTACAAGATTTTGAAGGAAGGCGACGGACCGAAGCCGACCGCAAGCGACACGGTAAGCTGCAACTATCGTGGGACGCTAATCAGCGGCAAAGAATTTGACAGCTCGTACAAGCGCGGACAACCTTCGTCGTTTCCTGTGAGCGGGGTCATCAAAGGATGGACGGAAGCTCTGCAATTGATGCCGGTAGGATCGAAGTGGGAGTTGTACGTCCCGGCAGATCTGGCGTACGGCAATCGCGGAGCCGGCCAGGATATTGGCCCGGGCGAAACGCTGATTTTCGAGGTGGAATTGCTCGGAATCCAGAGTAAGAGCGAGCAGAAGTAGCGGGAATGCTGCCGTTTGAAAGGAAGCGATCCAAACGCGCGATTGTTGCGTCGCGGCTTTTCTAAAGAGCTGCGCGACGCTTTCGCGCGGATCGCCCGGATCCCTCGCTGCGCAAACGCGGCTTGCTCGGGATGACAAACGGGAGGTGAGGCCCGCAGAGGCCCGACGTTCCTACACGGCGTTGTGCAGGTGTTCCTCCGCCGAGAGATGCGCTCCCGCCAGCAGCAATAGTCCGGTCAGGAAGGCCCAGAACATCAGGCTGACGGAAAGAGCGAAAGGGCCATAGACTTCCTGAAAATTGAGCCGCGGCAGCGCGACGATGTAGGCCTGCTTCAGAGCTTCCGAGAGCAATCCCATGATGATGGCGGCCGGCAGCACCGCCCGCGCCGGCACTTTGCCGTTGGGCAGCAGCCAGTAAATCAGGAAAAAGATGCAGATGCTGGCCGCAATGGCAAGAATCTTCATTGTGATGTATCCGACCAGCCGAACGAATCCGGTTCCATATCCGCGGAACACAAATTCCATGAACGCCACCGGGCCCGCCGTAAGCGCGATCGAGAGCATGGCCAGCACTCCGCAAGCGAAGGCCAGACCGAGCGAGATCACCTGATTACCGAAATACGAGCGATTATTCTCAAAGCGCCAAACCCGGTTGAGCGCCACTTCGAGCGGCAGAAAGACGCCGGACGAAGTGATCAGCAGGATCACCAGAGACACCGCCTGCACCCGCTGGCGCGCATTGACCATCGCTTCTAGATTGCGAATGACGAAGCTCTGTCCGGTAGGAAGGTAGTCGCGCAGAAGATCCTTCACGACTCCGACCATCACCTCCGAATGAAAAACATGGCGAATGATGGTCAGCATCAGGACCATAAACGGGAAAAAGGACAGGATCGCGTTCGCTGCCACCGAGAAGGCAAAAGTGTGTACTTCGGTCCGCATCAGGTACTTTACCGTTGACGCAACCAGTCCCGAAGACCGGGCCCGAACTGTAGGTCGATGGTGACTGGGCGTCTGGGAAGGCTTGAGAGGGGGCGTTGTTGAGGGGGTAGTCGGCACGGAAAAACAATATTATCAGAGACTTGCGCACTGTTGTGCTATGCAGCACCGCTCTCGTCGGAGCTAGCCGCTGGCTTTGTCGTTTGCTTGTAGTAATAACGTTAACAACGATCCATTATTTACGATTTCTTTCTAATTCTGCTTGCGAATCGTTTTAATAGTGCTTATTATCTTGTGCTCGATACCGGACTTCGGTCCGGTAGCTGAGGTTGACGTCGTTGGGTGTGGTCGAACAAGCGCCAAATTGTCGGGACTCTGAGAGCTTGCCGACGCAGCCGTGAAGCTGCCATCGGGAGCTGAAGGAGTCTTTTCCATTTTGGAAGTAACCTTCTTCCGCACGTCCTAAGCGCAACCACAACTTCTACCGGCTCCTCTGAGGGGGGCCCCAATCGAGCGGGGCGCGATCCGAGGACGTCGGAGAATAATTCTTCGTGATAAGTGAAAGGAGTTTTTTCCGTGAGAGAGAAAGGAACAGTGAAGTGGTTCAACGGGGCGAAGGGATATGGGTTTATCCAGCGCTCCACGGGCGAAGACGTGTTCGTGCACTTCTCCGCGATCCAGGAGAACGGCTACCGCACGCTGAATGAAGGTGAAACCGTGGAGTTTGATCTGCTGAAGGGCCCCAAAGGCTTCCAGGCGGCAAATGTAGTACGCGCATAGCGCAACAATATCCGCAGTCCTCCTGACCCTCCCGT
>JASHQK010000018.1 GCA_030039195.1 Candidatus Sulfotelmatobacter sp. | reverse complement strand
GGGATCGAGAAGTCGGCGCAGGTGCGGATGAGAACTTCTTCCAGATGGCGAACAAAATCGACAGCACCGAGGTGCTTGCGCGGCGTGGCCCCAGCGGCTAAAGCCGCTTCTCTGTGTGCGAGCCTATCGGCACGACTGAAGTCGTGCCCTTCCCGGGCAAATCCGCGAAGATCGAAGATGGGGTAGCCGACGATCTGACCGGGTCCGTGGAAGGTCACGTCGCCGCCACGATCGCATTCAAAAAGATCGACACTGCGCTGCTGCAGAAGTTCGAGAGACGCGACTACATTCGCGGCTTTCGCATTGCGGCCAAGCGTGATCACTGGCGTGTGCTCGAGAAGAAGGAGGACATCGCCGATCTTTTCTTGCCTCCTGAGGTCAACGAGTTGCTGTTGCAGGCGGAGGCCAGTGGCGTAGTCGATGGTGCCGAGTTGGAGGATGGAGATCACTTCTTTTTCGCGACGGATGTACGCCGACTAGGTTCTTTCACCACAGAGGACACAGAGAGGCACAGAGAAATCCATAGGTCCTTCGCGCAAGAAACACGCTCAGGATGACATTGGATTTTTGGTACTTTGCGATGATCCGTGTGCATCCGTGCTAATCCGTGGGCATGACGTTCATGCATTAATCGCCAATCCGTACACGCTGTTTGAAGCGTCGAGCATGGCTTCGGCGAGCGTCGGGTGGGCGTGGATGGTCCACATCAAATCTTCCACCGTCGCTTCGAGTTCCATGGCAGCGACTGCTTCCGCAATCAGTTCTGTCGCCTGCGGCCCGATAATGTGCACGCCCAGGATCTCTCCGTAGTCAGCATCGGAAACAATTTTGATGAAGCCTTCGTGCTGGCCGACGATCGAAGCTCGGGAATTTGCAGTGAAGGGAAATTTGCCGACTTTGACGTTGTATCCAGCTTCGCGCGCCTGGGTCTCGGTGAGACCGACGCTGCCGATTTCGGGATGGCAGTAGGTTGCGCCGGGGATGCGTTCGCGGTTCACCGGCTTGCACGGCTTGCCGGCGATTTTTGCCACGGCGACGAGCGCTTCCATCGCGCCAACGTGCGCCAGTTGCGGAGTTCCGAGCACGATGTCGCCGACGGCGTAAATACCGGGCTCGGCGGTCTGCTGCCATGAATCTACCTGAATGAATTCGCGTTCCGGCTTGATCTTGGTTTTTTCCAGGCCGATGTTTTCGGTGCGCGGCTTACGGCCTACGGCGATCAGAATTTTTTCGGCCTCGATTTTATGATGCTTGCCTTCAGTGCTGATCGTGACCGAGATGCCGGATTTCGTCTTCTCTACTTTTTCGACGCGCGCACCGGTGTGAAAATTGATGCCGCGCTTGCGGTAGACGCGGGCGAGCTCTTTCGAGACCTCTTCGTCTTCGACGGGAACAAGGCGCGGGAGCATTTCGACGATCGTGATCTCACTGTCGAACGACCGATAGATCGAAGCGAATTCGACGCCCACGGCTCCCGCTCCCACGATGACGAGCGATTTGGGAATCTCCTTCAAACTGAGAATTTCGATATTGGTGAGAATCCGGTCGCTGATTTCGAGACCGGGCAGCATGCGGGCTTCAGAGCCGGTGGCCAGGATGACGTTTCTCGTCTGAATGTGCGGACTCTTGCCATCGTTCGTGACTTCGATGGTGTGCACGCCATTTTTCGCCGGACCGGTGAGCCTGCCGTATCCCTTGATGGTTTGCACTTTGTTTTTCTTCATCAGGAATTCGAGGCCCCTGGCATGCTTGGCGACGATTTTCGATTTGCGCTCTTGAATGGCGGCCCAATTGAGTTTGCGCGAGTCGACGCCTTCGATGCCGAATTCCTTAGCGTCTTTGAGGTGATCCCAGAGTTCGGCGTTGAACAGGAGTGCTTTGGTCGGGATGCAGCCGACGTGCAGGCAGGTGCCGCCCAGAAATCCGTCCTTTTCGATAAGCGCGGTTTTGAGGCCGTATTGGCCGGCACGGATCGCGGCCGTGTAGCCGGCCGGCCCGCTGCCGATGATGACGACGTCGTAGATTGTGTCGGGCAAGGGGATCTTCCTTAGTGAGAGATGAGTGGAGGCAAGGTAAGGATTCTAGAACAGAGTGGCGAGTGCGGCCAAACGAGTATGTAATGGAAGCCAGCCAAACGCGCGATTATTGCGCCGCGGCTCTTCTTAATAAAAGCGGCGCGGTGCTTCGCGCACCCGTCACGCCAACGTCGGGTGCGTCGAGGAACCCCGGTTCGCGCGGCTCGCCCGGGTCCTTCGTCGCCAAATAAAGGCTCCTCAGGATGACAACACTACGGAAGCTTAATTTCCTTCGTTGCTGGCGCGCTTCCAGGAGATGAGCTCGCCGATGGTCGAGCTGGTGCTCGAAACCGGCTGCTTGTAGGCTTCGACTTCCGTACGCGAAGCTTCCTCGCCTACGGCGCGGATGCTGAGCCCGACTTTCTTTTCCTCGGGACTCATCTTGATGATCTTAAAATCGTGCTCCACGCCCGGTTCGAGATGAACCGGCTGGCCGTTTTCGTCAACCGCTTCCGATTTGTGGCACAAGCCTTCGACGCCGTCGGCAATTTCGACAAACGCGCCGAACGCCGCTACACGCAAAACTTTGCCGTGAACAACATCGCCAACGTGATGCGCCGCGAAAAACGATTCCCACACATCAGGTTGAAGTTGCTTGACGCCGAGCGACAGGCGGCGCTTGTCAGGCTCGATCGCGAGGACGATAGCTTTGACGCGGTCGCCCTTCTTCAAGACCTCCGAAGGATGCTTGACGCGCTTGGTCCAGCTCAAATTGCTGACGTGGACGAGTCCGTCGATGCCATCTTCGATCTCGATGAACGCTCCGAAATCTGTGAGATTGCGCACGCGGCCTTCGACCGTCATGCCAACCGGGAATTTTTCATGCAGAGAATCCCACGGATTGGGCGCGAGCTGGCGCATGCCGAGGGAGATCCGGCGCTCGGTCGGATTTACGTTGAGCACGACGCATTCAACCTGATCGCCGACATTGACCAACTTCGACGGATGCTTCATGCGCTTCGACCAGGTCATTTCGCTGACGTGAACCAGTCCTTCGATGCCTTGCTCCAGTTCGACGAAGGCTCCGTAGTCGGTGACGCTGATGACGCGTCCGGAAACATGGGCTCCGACGGGATAACGATGCTCGGCATCAAGCCAGGGATCGGGCGTGAGCTGCTTGAATCCCAGCGAGACGCGCTGTTTTTCTTTGTCGTACTTAAGAACCTTGACCTGAATCTGATCGCCGACATTAACGAGATCTTTGGGATGAGTCAGGCGTCCCCAGGACATGTCGGTGATGTGGAGCAAGCCGTCGAGCCCGCCGAGATCAACGAACGCGCCGTATTCGGTCAGGTTCTTGACCACTCCGGTCAGCACCGCGCCCTCTTCCAGATGTTCCAGGGTCTTGGAGCGTTTTTCCTGCTGCGCGCCTTCGAGCAACTCCTTGCGCGAAACTACAATATTGCCGCGTTTCTTGTTCAGTTTGATAACGGCAACTTCGATCGTCTGCCCCTTCATGCCGTCGAGATTGCGCACGGGACGCAGATCGACCTGCGATCCGGGCAGAAACGCATGCGCGCCGAGAATGTCTACCGTGAGCCCGCCCTTGATGCGATCGACAACCACGGCCTTGATCGGTTTTTTCTCGTGATGCGCTTTTTCGATTTCTTCCCAGGCATGGATGCGCTGCGCTTTTTGGTGAGAGAGATTGATGTAACCTTCTTCAGCCTCACCCTTGTCGCGCATCACGTCGATTTCATCGCCCGGCTTGAACTTCGCGTTGCCTTCGTGATCGAGCACTTCGGCGATGGGCAACATGCCTTCCGACTTCGCGCCGACGTCGACAACGACGTGCGTTGGAGTCAGCTTGAGCACGGTTCCGCGTATGACGCGGTCGTCACTGACCGCCTCCTCGGCTTCCGTCGTGAAGGTCTCAAGTGCGGCGGCAAAGTCCTCGGTCGGAGCTGGCTTTTCCTCCGCCGCGGCGGGCGCAGGAGTTGCGGGAGCAGAGTGTTGCGCCTCGTGCTCAGTGGCTGGTTCAGTTTGCGTGGCAACGGTTGAGCTGGAATCGTTGACTGCGGTGGTTTCGTCGAAGGTAGTCTCGTCGAGCAAGGTCATCCCTCTCTGATCGGATGCGGGGCCTGCGCTGCGGACTGCTGGAGGCGTCGTTTGGTTGTGGTGGGCTCACCCTGGCGAGTGAGCTTGGACAATCCCAGCTGTCGGACGTTTTACAGAGAACCCGCGTCCAATGGGAACTTTGTCGACTATAACAACCACGCGCGAACAGTGTCAAACGCAAAACTTGCCTGTGTTAATGCAACGTTTCAATGATGAAAAGCAATCAGCACCCGGCAGTCAGCATTCAGCCGGAGCGGGTGAAATCTGATTCCGCCGAAGCGGGTTTCTCGCTGGAAAAATCGGCATCTGAAACTGCCTCATTGTTATTCCGAGCGAGGCGCATTCGCCCAACGATTGTCCTTCCGAGCGAAGCGAGGAATCTCGGTTTTTGCTGGCAGTCCCAACAAGTCCCGAGGCTGACTGCTGAGCCCCAATCTGCTACCCTGCCCTGCTATGGATTATCTCTGGACGCCGTGGCGTTACGCCTACGTTTCGGGCACAGAAAAGACCACGGGATGCGTGTTTTGCGAGGCGGCGAAAGAAACCGATGATCGGAAGGCGCGCATCGTCTTTCGCGGGGAAACTTGCTTCGTGATTTTGAATATGTTTCCTTACACGCCGGGGCACGTGATGGTGGTGCCGTACGCGCATCTGGATGAATTGCAGAAATTGCC
>JASHQK010000230.1 GCA_030039195.1 Candidatus Sulfotelmatobacter sp. | reverse complement strand
GCGAAACCGAAGCTGGCGCGGCATTGTAGGCTTCGGTGGTCGCGCCGGGCTGAGCAGACTCTTTGCAGCCGTCGCAGTTTTCGTTATCGGTTTCCTCGCCCACGGCATTTAATTGCGCCTTCAGACGATCGCTGTTGGGAAATGTCTGCAGGTGAGTTACCGCGACGGTTTTTTGCCCCTGGGCACCCGCCGTTTGCGAGCCAGCCGTTTTGCGGCGCTCCAGAGCGTCGAGATTTTTTCGGGCGACCGGAGCCAGCGGATCCGTTGGCGCCTCGTCAAGGAAGAGTTTCAGTTGCCGCTCCATCTCGGCGTAGTTTTCGAGCGCCATGGCTGCCGCCGCCGCAATGTAATGGACATTCGCGAATCCGCGATGTTCGAGCGCGTGCACCTGCTGCGCCGTCTGCAATGCTTCCGAATACTTATGGTCTCCGTTTTGCGCAAACACCAAAGCCGAGAGAATCTTGGGATCTTTCGGGCTGAGGGAGGCAGCTTTTTCTAAATCGGCGTCGGCGCCGGAAAAGTCGTTGGCGGAAAGTGCGAGCATCCCCAAGTGCAGGTAAGAACCGGGAAATTTCGGATCCAGTTTGGCGGCCTCTTCGAACTCCTGTTTGGCGTGGCTGTCGCCCAGTTCGATATACGCGAGCCCCAGGGTATTGTGGGCCATGACGAACTTGGGATACGCGGCGATGGCTTTCTGCAAATGCGAGACCGCCTCTTCCGCATGCTGCTCTTTCATCAAGCTTGCCGCTCGGTTGTACTCCTCCAATGCTTTGTTGGAAGCGTCTAGATCGAGCGCAGAAATGGCTCCGATTTCGACCAGATGCTTGCGCTGCTCAACTTGCTCCTGATTCTTGAACTGCTCTTTATTGGCCGTATCCATGTACATTTGCGCGAAGTCGACCTGCGCGAACCCGGAATCAGGTCCGGCATTCATGAAGGGCAACATGTTCTGCGCGAGAACACTGCCTGAGAAAATCAAAACCAAGGCAAGACTGCGCAACAGCGCGCGCGCGTTCGCCAGTTTTACGAAAATCGAATTGGTCGGAAACATGAAATCCGGCAGCACTTCGGCCCAGCACAATATTCCAGTCGTCGCCATTGTGGCTGCAGTTGGCACGCGAGTCAATAGCAGTTATGCGTAATTCAGGCTCTAGTTGCTGGCCTGGGAGGTGTTGGTTGTGGCTAATGCCCGCGCGCCAAGTTATTGCTGCAGCGCCGTTTCTGCTTTCGAAGGCTTGGCCCCGAGCTGCGACGGCGTGGGCAATTGTGACCGATCCCATCCGCCGCCGAGCGCTTCGATCAAAAGGACCGACGAGGTCATCTCCTCAACTTGAATGGTGGCGAGGGTCTGCTGATCGTTCAACAGATTTGCTTGCGCGGTCGTGACATCCACATACGGATCGATGCCGGTCTCGTAACGTCCCATCTCCAGCCTCAACGTTTCTTCCGCGTCTTTGACCGCAGCCTGCTGTCGTTCAGTCTGTTGCGAGTAGAGACGAACCGCGGCCAGATTATCCTCCACTTGCTGAAACGCCGTCAGCACCGTCTGCCGGTAGAACGCGAGATCAGCATTATAAGTAGCGATGTATTGATTCAACTCCGCGCGATAAAGGCCGGCGTTGAAGATGGTCTGGGAAATCGAAGGTCCGATCGACCAGAAGCGGCTGGGCCACGAAAACAATTTCTGAAATGTAGAGCTTTCAAACCCTCCAGCGGCCGACAGAGTCAGAGCAGGAAAAAACGCTCCATATCCGATGCCGATGGTTGCATTCGCCTCGGCCAGCGTGCGCTCTGCCGCGGCCACATCCGGACGCCTCTGCAATAGTTCAGACGGCACTCCCACCGGGATGGATGGCGGTTCCCTCAGTTCGGGACGCACGGGGATGGAGAAATCGGTTGCAACTTTGCCGACCAGCACGGCTATGGCGTGCTCGTATTGCGCGCGCGCAATGCCGACGTTGATGTCAGCCGACTGCACCGCTTCCAGCGTCGCTCGCGCCTCTACAACCGAAATGTAATCGCCAACCCCGGTCTGATACGCCGCAGACGTGACATCCAGGGCTTTCTGATCGGCGGTAACGGTCTCATCGAGAATTTTCTTGAGTGCGTCCTGTCCGCGGATCTCAAAGTAGTATGACGCCAGGCTGGCCTGCTCGGTCAGTTGCTCGCCCGCCAGATCAGCCGCGCTGACCTGCGCGGCATATTGTGCTTCGCGAACTTCATTGCGAATCTTTCCCCAGAGGTCGGGAACCCAGGAAACATCGACGGGAAAGGAAATGAGGGTACTAGTTTGGCCCGTGTTGGCTTGCGTCGAGTGGGTCAAATTGCTCGAACTTTTTTGCCGGTTCCAGGACGGATTGGCGGTGACCGTCGGCCAATACTGCGCATGCGCCTCACGGACAATCGCGCGCGACTCCATTAAAGCTTCGAAATATTCCTTTATATTCTGATTGTTGACATTGACTTGCTCTTCCAGCGCGTTCAGTTCCGGATCCTTGAAGATCTCCCACCAATTTCCGCGCAGCATGGAATCTTGCGGGCTTGCCACTTTCCAGCCTTCTGCATTTTGAAAGTTCACCGTCGACTCCTTGTAATTCGGGGCGGTCGGCGTGGAACCTTTTGGTGGGTGATATTTGGGTCCAAGCAGGCAGGCCGTCAGCATGCAAAGCGTGAGGGCGACGCATACTGCCGCCGAAGAGCGTCCAGCTTTCGATTTTTTCGCCACACGTGTCATATGTGTTCTGGTCTTGGAGCGCCCGGAGCGGGCTCCTGGTTTCCGCTGAGCCACAGCCGCAGGCGATCGAGTTCGAGGTAGACCACCGGCGTCGTGTAGAGAGTGATCAGTTGGCTCAAGAGCAACCCGCCGACGATGGTGATGCCCAGGGGCCGTCGAAGTTCCGCACCCATTCCCGTTCCCAAGGCAAGCGGCAGCGCCCCAAACAATGCGGCCGCCGTGGTCATCAGGATGGGCCGGAATCGCAGCATGCACGCTTCAAAAATCGAATCGCGCGTATTCTTGCCTTCCTCGCGTTCGGCCGCCAGCGCAAAATCGATCATCATGATGGCGTTCTTCTTGACGATTCCAATCAACAGCACGATGCCGATAATCGAGATCACATTCAGATCCATGTGGAAGATCATGAGTGCGAGCATAGCGCCCACGCTGGCCGAAGGCAGCGTGGAAATAATGGTCAGCGGATGCACGAAACTCTCATAGAGAATTCCCAGCACGATGTACACGGCCAGCAACGCCGTCGCCACCAGAATCGGCTCGCTCGATAGCGATTGCTGGTAGGCCTCGAGAGTTCCCGCAAAAAAACTGTGAATCGTCGATGGAATGCCAAGTTGTTGTTCGCGCCGCTCAATCTCCAGCGTCGCCTGGCTCAAAGAAACATTCGGCGCCAGATTGAATGACACCGTTACCGACGGAAACAAACCGGTGTGATTCACCTGCAACGCGGTGGTGCCGGTCTGCGGCCTCGCCAGAATGGAAATCGGCGTCATCGCCGTCGCGTTGTTCAACAGTGTATTGCTCTTGATGTAGATGTAATTCAGACCCTGCGGCGACTGCCAATACTTGGGTGCGACCTCCAGCACGACGTAGTACTGGTTCATCGGCATGTACATGACAGAAACTTCAGACTGCCCGAACGCCGAATAGAGCGCACCATCCAAACTCTGCGCCGTCTGGCCCAGCCGCGCGGCTCGCGTCCGATCGTAGGTCAGCAACTCCTGCAGCCCGCCGTTTTGCTGATCACTGTTCACATCCTGCAGTCCTGGAAGCTTTTTCATCTCCGCGAGCAGAATCGGTCCCCAATGCACGAGGTCGGCGATAGTGTCCGACTGAATCGTGTATTGATACAGCGCGTTACTCGATCGACCGCCGATGCGAAGATCCTGCACTGCCTGAAGGAATGCGGAAGCCACGGGCAGGCGATTCATCTTCGGACGCAGGCGATTGATAATGGCGGCGGCGCCAATCTTGCGCTCGTTGAGCGGTTTGAGCGCGATGAAAATGAATCCGCCATTGCTCGCGCCATTGCCGCCGGTGTAGGCATTCACGTTTTCGACGGCGGGATCGGCTTTGATGACTTTGACCAACTGCAGAATCGAGTAATTCATGAAGGGAAACGAGGCGTCCTGCGGTCCTTGCACACCTCCGACCAGCACACCCGTGTCCTCCTGCGGGAAAAATCCTTTGGGAAGGCGAACGATCAAATAGAAGTTCAGGACAATGGTCAACAACAGGACCAAGATCGTAGGCGCCGGGTTTTCCAGCACCCACTCCAGCGACTTGCGGTAGATTCCGAGGATTCCGTTGAAAAATGCTTCGCTCGCGCGATAGACGCGACCATGCTCGCGCTTTTCTTCCGGCTTGAGAAAATGCGCGCACATGGTGGGCGTGGTGGTGAGCGAGATCACCATCGAAACCAGAATCGCCGTGGCCAGAGTCACGGCAAACTCGCGGAACAACCGGCCGACGATGCCGGCCATCAACAAGATCGGAATAAACACTGCAACCAGTGAAATGCTGATCGAAAGCACGGTGAAACCGATTTCGCGCGCGCCCTTGAGCGCGGCCTGCATCGGCGGCATTCCCTGCTCCAGAAACCGGGAAATGTTTTCCATCACCACAATGGCGTCGTCGATGACGAAACCCGTAGAGATGGTCAGCGCCATCAGCGATAAGTTGTCGAGGCTGAATCCCACGAGGTACATCACCGCGAATGTGCCAATCAGCGAGACAGGAACGGCGACGCTGGGCACGATCGTTGCGCGCGCATTGCGCAAGAAGAAAAAGACCACCAGAACAACCAGAATCACAGCGATGACGAGCGTGCGTTCCACGTCCTCGACCGAGGCGCGAATGGTTGTGGTGCGGTCGAGAACAATGTTGGTCTTGATCCCCGTGGGCAGGATGGCCTCGAGAAAGGGCATCTGCGCGCGAATACGGTCGACGGTCGCAATGATGTTGGCGCCCGGCTGCCGATAAATGATGATCGTGACCGAAGGAATTCCGTTGTAATAGCCAATCGTGCGAAGGTTCTGCGTGGAATTGCTGACATCGGCAATATCGGACAGGTGAACCGCCGCTCCGTTGCTGTAGCCGATCACCAGCTGTTTGTATTGTTCCGCTTCGGTAATCTGATCGTTGGTGATGATATCCGCGGCGACCGAACTGTTGGCCAGCCGACCGCGCGGCATGTCGACATTCTGCAGGCTCAGCACCGATTGGACGTTCTGCATGGTCAGACCGCGGCTTTGCAGCTGGACCGGATCTACTTCCACGCGCACCGAGGGCAGCGCGCCGCCGCCCACAAAAACCTGCCCCACTCCCTCAATCTGCGACAGCTTCTGTTCAATGACCGTAGACGCCTCATCGTAGAGTTTGGGAATGTCATACTTATCGGACGTCAGACTGACGACCATAATCGGCGAGTCTGCCGGATTGACTTTTCTATATGTCGGATTCGCCGGAAGGTTGGTCGGCAAATAGGTCCGGGCGGCATTGATGGCCGCCTGTACATCGCGCGCCGCGCCATCAATGTTTCGCGACAGGTCGAACTGCAGCGTGACTGAGGTGCTGCCCAGCGAACTGGAGGACGTCATCTCGGTAATGCCGGCAATATGGCCGAGCTGCCGCTCCAGCGGCGTAGCCACCGACGAGGCCATGATTTCCGCGCTCGCTCCCGGCAGGCTGGCAGAGACGGAGATGGTCGGGAAATCGACCTGCGGTAGCGGGGACACCGGCAAGGCGGTGTAGCCAATCGCTCCCGCAATCGCAACCGCGACAGTCAACAGCGTGGTCGCCACCGGGCGCCGGATGAATGGCTCGGAAATGTTCATGCATTCTCCGGGTTCGCACCTGTGTCAGCGGTTCCCGCCCCCAAACTGGGTTTGTGTCCGCTGAAGCGCTGCGCCAGACGATCGAAGAAGACATAAATCACTGGCGTGGTGTAGAGCGTCAGAATCTGACTGACCAGAAGGCCGCCGACCATGGCGATGCCCAACGGCCGGCGTAACTCCGAGCCATATCCTGTGCCCAGCGCGAGCGGAATGCCGCCCAGCAGCGCCGCCATGGTGGTCATCATGATCGGGCGGAAGCGCAGCAAGCTGGCTTCATAAATCGCGTCGGTCGAATTCTTGCCATGCTCGCGCTCTGCTTCCAGAGCAAAGTCCACGATCATGATGCCGTTCTTCTTCACAATGCCGATCAGCAGGATGATGCCGATGATTGCGACCACCGTCAGGTCTTGGCGGAACAGGATCAGCGCGAGCAGCGCTCCCACGCCCGCCGAAGGCAAGGTGGAAAGAATCGTCACTGGATGCACAAAGCTTTCGTACAAAACACCGAGCACAATGTAGACGGTCACGAGCGCAGCCAAAATGAGAAGTGGCTCGTTCGACAGCGAACGCTCGAAGGAAGCGGCCGTGCCCTGAAAGTTGGCCTGCACACTGGCAGGGAATTCGATCTTCCTGGCGACCTCGTTGATGTCGGCAATGGCTGTGCCCAGCGCCGCATTCGGCGCCAGATTGAAAGAAATCGTGACCGACGGGAATTGGCCCTGATGGTTGATCGATAAAGCTTCCGTCGTATCTGAGATGTGAGAGAAGGTGGATAGCGGAACCGCGTTCGCGCCAGTTGCGGAAACGAGGGTGTTCGGCGTGATTCCTGCGAACGTGCCGCCATTGAGCGAAGAAACCACGGAACTCAGAGTCGAAGCGAGAACCGAGCCGCTGGGCTGCAGAACAATCGAGGACGGCGTGTATAAGACGGACGAAGTGAGTGCGTTCGAACCTGCCGAACTCGATCCGGAAGCAGAAAACGAGTTGGCGGCTGCGCTTCCTGTCGCGCTCGACGAAGCATTGGACTGGATGTACAGATCGCTCAACTTTTTCGGATCCAGCTGCCACGACGGTTGTGTCTCCAGAATCACGTGGTACTGATTCAGCTGCGTGTAAAGTGTATTGATTTGCCGTTGTCCATAAGCGTCGTAAAGCGTGTTGTCGATCGTTGCCGGCGCGATGCCCAATCGAGACGCCGTAACTCGATCGATCGTCACCGCGACGGCTTTGCCACCCGTCTGCTGATCGGTGGCCACATCTTCCAGGCTGTGCAACTTTTCCAGTTCCGCCACAAACTTCTTGGTCCAGGCATTGAGTTCGTTCGGGTCTGGATCTTCCAGCGTGTACTGATAGAGCGTTCGCGTCACGCGGTCATCGACGGTAATATCCTGTACCGGCTGCATATAAAGATGAATGCCCTGCACGCTGGTCAGATTGCCCTGAAGCCGGCGTATGACGTCAGAGGCGCTCAGTTCCCGTTGCTCAATCGGCTTCAGATTGATTTGCATGCGGCCACTGTTAAGCGTCGTGTTCATTCCGTCCGCGCCGATGAACGACGAGAGGCTCTCGACCGCGGGATCTTTCAGAATCACGGCGGCCAGTTCCTGCTGTTCTTTGGCCATCGCTTCGAACGAAATCGATTGCGGCGCCTGGGAAATGCCTTGAATCACGCCGGTGTCCTGCACAGGAAAGAAGCCTTTCGGAATAACGATGTAGAGAAAGACGGTCACCACCAGCGTGGCCACGGCAACCAGCAAAGTTGCCGTCTGATGGCGCAGGATCACCTTCAGAGTGCGCCCATAAAACTCGATCATGCGGTCGAACGCGCGTTCCGAAGCCCGATACCAGCGGCTCTGCTGCGATTCCGGATCATGCCGCAGGATGCGCGAACACATCATGGGCGTCAGGGTAAGTGAAACCACGGCTGAAATGATGATGGTAACCGCCAAAGTCACGGCGAACTCGCGGAACAGGCGTCCGACAACGTCGCTCATGAAAAGCAGCGGAATCAGCACTGCGATCAGTGACACGGTCAACGAGAGAATGGTGAATCCGATTTGCTCGGCTCCTTTGAGGGCGGCTTCCATCGGCGGATCGCCTTCCTCCAGAAACCGCGAGATGTTCTCGATCATCACAATGGCGTCGTCAACGACGAAGCCAGTAGAAATCGTCAGCGCCATCAGCGACAGATTGTCGAGGCTATAGTTCAGCATGTACATCGCCCCGAACGTGCCGACGAGCGAAAGAGGCACGGCAACGAAGGGGATGGCCGTCGCGCGCAAGCTGCGCAGGAAGAGAAAGATCACCATCACCACCAATGCGACGGTCAGCATCAACTCGAATTCCACGTCGCTGACCGAGGCCTTGATGCTGGTGGTGAGATCGGTGAGTTCCGTGATCTTCACCGCCGCAGGCAGATTCGTTTCCAGCTGCGGCAGAATGGTCTTGATGCTATTGACGACACTGATCGTGTTGGCGCCGGGCTGGCGCTGGATGTTCAAAATTACAGCCGGGGTCTTGTTCATCCACGCCGCGAGTTGGGTGTTCTCGACGCCGTTGACCACGCTGGCAACGTCTTTGATTAAAATCGGCGCGCCATTGCGGTACGCCACCACCACGTTCTGATAGCCTTCGGCCTGCGTGATCTGATCGTTCGCGTCGATCTGATAATCCTGCCGGGGCCCGTCGAAGTTGCCCTTGGCAGCGTTCACGCTCGTTTGCGTCAGCGCAGTACGAACATCTTCCAGGTTCACGCCATAGGAAGACAGCTTCGTGGGATTGACCTGAATCCGTACTGCCGGCTTCTGTCCGCCGCTGATGCTCACCAGGCCGACTCCGTTAAGTTGCGAGATTTTTGGCGCGAGCCGCGTGTCCACAAGATCTTCCACTTGCGACAACGGCATGGAGTCGGAAGTAATGCCAAGCGTCAGAATCGGCGCGTCCGCGGGATTGGTCTTGTTGTAGACGGGAGGAGTGGGAAGATTCGAGGGCAGGTAGCTCTGCGCTGCGTTGATCGCCGCTTGAACCTCCTCTTCCCCGACGTCGATGCTCAACGATAGGTTGAATTGCAGCACGATGACGGAAATCGTTGCCGCACTGGTCGAGGTCATCTGGCTCAGCCCCTGCATCTCGCCAAACTGGCGCTCCAGCGGCGCGGTCACCGTGGTCGCGACCACATCCGGGCTTGCCCCGGGATAGAAGGTCACGACTTGAATCGTCGGATAATCGACCTGTGGCAACGCGGAAACCGGCAATTGCGTGAACGCCACCACTCCGACCAGCAGAATGGCCGTCATCAACAGGATGGTGGCCACCGGCCGCATGATGAATGGGCGCGACGGACTCACGGAGTAGTCTCCTCATTCGAGTCCGGCAGAGCCGTCTTCGAAATGACGACCTTGGAGCCATTCTGCAATTTCTCGAAGCTGCTGTCGGCGACCACTTCGCCCGCGTTCATGTCTTCCACCGCGGTCATGCCCTCATTCGAAACGCCAGTCTTTACGCTGCGAATCGTGGCCTGAGAATTCTCAATCACGTACACATATGCTTGGTTTCCGTTGTGTTGAATCGCGGAACTGGGCAGGAGAATCTGGTCGTGCAGCGTTTTCACCAGGAGCCGCGTATTGACGAACTCGTTGGGATAGAGTTCGCTTTTCTTGTTGGCATAAGTCCCGCGGACCTTGAGCGTGCCCGTCGTAGTGTCGATCTGATTGTCGTAGGAAGTGACTCGGCCCGTGTCAATCTTGTGCAGATTCGCGCGATCCCACGCCTCCAGCGGGAGATTGAGGCCGTGCCGCGGCTGCGACATCACTTCGGCGAGAGAGTCTTCTGAAATCGTGGCGACTACCGTAATGGGCTGCATCTGGGTGATCACAACCAGGGTTGTGGTGGCACTCGCAGTAACCAGGTTGCCCGGATCCACCAGGCGCAGGCCCACGCGCCCGGTGATCGGCGAGGTGATATGGCAGTAGGTGAGTTCCACCTGGTTATAGCGAAGTGTGCCTTCGTCGTTTTTGACGACTCCTTCATCCTGCTTGACGATTTTCTCCTGGTCCTCGAGCGTCTGGCGCGGAATCGCATTCCGTGCCCAGGCATCTTTGTATCGGTCCAGATCCATTTGCGCCTGCGCCAGCACGTTCTGATCGCGCTCCAGCGCACCTTCCGCCTGAACCACCTGCGCCTGGTACGGCCGCGGATCAATCTCGATCAACGGGTCGCCTTTTCGTACAAATTGACCCTCTTTGTAGTGGACATCGGTGATGACTCCGGTCGCCTGCGAAGTCACGGAAACGGTGTACAGCGCGGTCACGGTCCCGATGGCGTTGAGATAAACCCCAATTTCACCCTTTTCCGCGGTCGCCGTCGTGACCGTGACCGGCCCGGTGAAGGCGCGCCGCACCGTTGCCGATGGCTGCGCGTTCTGCCCGTGGTTGCTGACGACTGCCCAGTAAACAAACAAGCCGACAGCCACGAGGATCACCGCCCAGATCCAGTATTTCTTTTTTCCTGGAGCAGGCTTTTCCGGCTCAGGCGATGAATGATTGAGAGAGGCGTGATTGGCAGAACCGTGTTCGTCCATGGGATTTTTAATGGTCACAACTCTAACATATACAAAACATTACATTTGCAGGATGCGTGGAAAATTCCTAAGATGCTGAAAGCGGCAGAATGGTTCTTTCTTTATCGCGGAGCCGGAGCGAAACAAGGCGGAGATAGACCAGTGACGGGTGATCTTGCATTAGCACGCAAAGTCTGACCGGCAGCGCAGCTTTATCGAACTCCGAGCAGAATGTCCACGGTCAACTGATCCAGTTGTTCGTAGGGCAAGCGCTTCTTCAAGATTTGTTCTTTGTCGAAGCTGTGCGCCAGCAGAGCAGTTGCACTCTTCCTGGAATAGTTGCCCAGTGCGAGATCGCCATTGCCGCGCGATAGTCCCCTAACGATCGATTGAATCTCGCGATCCGCGTTCCAGCGCGCCGCCTTTTCTTTGAGGATCAGGTACGTCCGCATGCAGCCTCGGGCAAAGTCTTTTACCCCCGCACAATCCTCAGTGCGGTAGGCATGCGCGTCGAAATGGCGCGGTCCGTCGTAGCCAACATCTTCCAGGAATTTCACCAGCCAGAATGCCGTTTTCGGATTGGCCGACCCAAAGCGCAGATCCTGATCGTAGCGCCCCGGCATTTGATCGTTGAGATCGATGTGAAAGAGCTTTCCTGCCTCCCAAGCCTGCGCTACTCCGTGCATGAAGTTGAGCCCGGCCATCTGCTCGTGGGCCACTTCCGGATTGACTCCGACCATCTCGGGATGATCGAGAGTGGGAATGAAACCCAGGTAGTGACCAGTCGTAGCCATGTAAATATCCGCGCGCGGCTCGTTGGGCTTCGCCTCCAGCGCGAATTTGTAGCCGTACCCGGCAGTAATGTTGTATTCGCAGAGATAGTTGACGGCTTCGCGCAGGCGCTTTACGGCGTCATCGGCGCGGCGGCAGGCATCGGTTTCCACGCCTTCGCGTCCGCCCCACAGAACAAAAATCTTCGCTCCCAGTTCCGCACCCAGATCCATCGCCTGCATCGTTTTCTGCAGAGCGTAAGCCCGCACCTCGGGATCGTTCGCCGTGAACGCTCCATCGCGAAACACCGGATGGAAGAACAGCGACACGGTCGCCATCGGGACGACGACACCGTGCTCCTTGCACGCTCGTTTGAACTCGCGCACGATGCGCTCGCGCTCGGCTGCCGAAGCATCGATCGGAACCAGGTCGTTATCGTGAAGGTTCACACCCCACGCCCCCACTTCGCCCAGCACGGCGACGATATCGTTCGGAGGCATGACCGGGCGCACAAAATCACCGAACGGGTCGCGCCCCCGGTTCCCCAATGTCCACAATCCAAAAGAAAATTTATCCTCGGGCTTTGGCTGGTAGTTTCCATTCCTCGCATTCATGATGCCTCTCATTATTGCTGCGGAGTTTCCAACGCCGGTGGCGAGTTCGCCATCTTTCCCACCAGGTTTTCCTCCGCTTTCTTGTGCAACTCCTGCACTTTCTGAAGTTCTCTCTCTGCCTTCACCTTCTCACCCTGCGTTTGATACAGACGGCTCAGCTGATAGTGCGCATCGGGACGACTGGGATCCAGTTCCACGGCGCGCCGAAGCGCAACCCGGGCTTCGTCGTAATTCTTTTGCCGCAAGTAGATTTCGCCCAGATCCAGTGCCACAATGCGCAGATCGCCCGTAATTTTGCGCGCCCGATTCAGAAACGACAGGGCAGTATCCGGGTCGTCGTTCTTCCACGCGATATCGCCGAGATATGCCAAGGCCTGCGCATTACTCGGATCGATGGACAGCTCCGCCTGAAATTCCTGCTTGGCCCGGTCGTACTGCTGCTTTTTCCAGTACAGATAGCCAAGTCCGAAATGTACGTTCGGCTCTTGAGGAGCGACCTTCACGGCGGCTTCAAATTCCCCAATTGCCTCCTCGGTCCGGCCCAGTCCATCGAGCGCTTCGCCGGTCAGGATATGGGCCTGGGCTGAATCAGGATTCTGTTGGAGAATCCTCTGAAACTCCTCTTGCGCGCAGGAAAACTTTCGCGCCCACAAACAACTTTGCGCCAATAATTCCCCGAGCTCGGAGTTTCCGGGATCGGCTTTCGCGGCGGGCGCAAGATATTCCGCCGCGAGGTCAAACTTCTTCGCCCCGTAATAGCTCATGCCTAACAGAATGCGAGCCTGCATGCTTGCCGGATCCGCCGCCAGCGCCGCCTGCAGCGCCACAGCCGACCTCGCAAAATTACCCTGCTTGAATTCAGCGAGTCCAAGGTTGAGTTCCACACCTGGCAGCCGAGCATTCAGCTCCAGCGCCCTTCTGTAAGCCGCCGCTGCCTCCGAATATTTCTGTTCTTTCGAGAGCACCGTGCCCAGAGCAGCGAAAGCCGCGGCATCACTGGGATTGCGCTCGGTTACGACGCGCCACGCCTGCGCCGCTTCCGGCAGCTTGCCCTGCTGTTCCAGAGCGATCGCATCCTCTGGCGTTTGCGCGTGCGCAAACACTCCTACTGCACAGACAAGAATTCCCGCAAAGATGATGTGTGGTGTCTTCATGCTTGCAACCCGAAGAGTGGCGATGGGCCCATTATTTCGGAACTCTGGGCTACAAGTCAGAAGAGGTAAGAAAAGCGTTGGCATGGAAATTCCCCGCCCGCACCAGGTTCGATGCGAGCGGGGAGATCTGTTTCGTAACAGCCGTTAGAAGATCAGCTTGGCTCCAAGTTGGAGCACACGCGGATCAAACGCATTTGTGATCTGTCCGAAATTGCTGGCGCCCAAGTTGCCGCTGAAGGCGCCATTCTGGCCCGGATTCCCAAACTGCGTATGGTTCCAAGTGTTGAAGCTCTCAGCTCGGAACTGGAATTCGCTGCCGCGAGATTCACTGATGATGAATCTCTTGAACAACGACAGGTTCCAGTTATCCCGGCCCGGACCGTTTATAGCGTCATACGGGAGATTTCCGAAGGTCCCAGCTGCCGGTGGGGCAAACGCGGCCGAGCTGATCCACTGCAGTCCACTCGGACGCGCATTGCTGCTTACCAGCGTGTGGGGATAGGAAATCGACCCGACCAAGTCAGGACGATTGCTCACATCGCCACCGGGGAAGAAGCTGTTGGAAACTCCTCCACCGTTGATGCCCAGACTGTATGGTGCACCAGATTCGGCGGTGATGATGCCCGACACCTCCCATCCGCCAACCGTCGTCTTCAGGAGGTGGTTGTCGCTGTTCCTGAGGAACGGCAAGTCGTACACAAAGTTGACCAACGCGATGTTGCGGCGGTCGAACTGCGACCGTCCACTGTCGTATTGCCAGCCTGCGTACGGGTTAGTGTCGTTATCCAGATCCCATCCGTTGCCGTTGCCTGTAGTGGCATCGATCGCCTTGGACAACGTGTAAGCCACCTGCAAGGTTAGGTCGTGAGTAACGTTCCCCCGCAGTTCCGCTTGCAACGAGTTGTAGTGAGAGTTGGCTCCGTTAAATGCCTCTCTGATGGACGAGTAGCCCTGATAAGGAACCAGCCCGTTGTAGGGGATAGTCGGGGTTGTGGCACAGCCGGTGCCGCCCTGCAGAGCACATAGATCCGCAAATGGCGCCGGGTTGATTTCCTGGAAGTAGCTTTGATGCCTGTCTATGCTGCCGACGTACGACACCGACAGCACGGCGTTGCCGGTAACCTGGTGCTGAACGCCGAGGCTGAAAGACGACGTCCGGGGTGGTGGGTAGTACGCGTACGGCGCGGTAACACCAGAAGGTACGATCGGCACTGTGATCGTCGATCCGTTCCAGCCGTTGTGAGGGTTGGACAAGAGAACGTTCGTGGTGCCTAACGAGTAGCCGAACGGAGCATTGGTTGCTCCGTCGTACATATCGTTACCCTGAATGCGTTCATACATCAGGCCAAAGCCGCCACGAATAACGGTTTTGCCGCTGCCGGTCAGGTCATAGGCAAACCCGATGCGTGGGCCAAGGTTAAACCAGTCATTCTTGGCAAGTCCTCTCGGGTTCCCGTTCTTGCCTCCGACACCCATGCCGTTCAGGTAGAACGAATACGGCTCCAATGACGGGATGTTGAATCCCGGATCAAAGGCGGTTGGCGTGTACAATCCCGGGCTAGTGGACGCAATCTGGCCGTAGTTGGACCCCGCCACCCATACTGGCGCATTGGCCTGCACGTACTGGCTGGGATAGAAGGACGATTGGTTGTAGTGGTCCTCATAGGTGTGCGGGATTCCATCCCAGCGCAGCCCGAGGTTCAAAGTCAACCGGCTGGTTGCGCGCCAGTTGTCCTGAAAGTAAAGGTCCGGCGAGGGGGCGTACCAGTCCCCTGTTCCTTTGTACGCATTCTCGTTGTAATTACTTGCTTCTCCAAGGAGGAAGTCAGCGTAGTCGAAGCCCGTGGCCGATCCGTTGAACTGGAATCCGCCCTGGGTCTCGGCGAAGTAATCCTGCGTTTTGACGTACATGGCATAGCCGAAGCCAAACTTCAGCTGATGCGCGCCTTTTACCCAGGAGAGGTCATCGCGGCCCTGATAATCATTCGCGGTGTTGTTCCAGGGCAGCCAGTTGGCGGTGTAGAAACTTCCAAGCTGGTCATTCAAATGTATATCAGGGATTCGGTTATCCACGTTCGTGCCGGTAAAAATCCGGTTAAACGTGAACGCCGAAGGCGCCTGATAGATACCGTGGGGAAGAATGTGAATGCGATTGCCATCGTAGTTGAAGGCAACCTCGTTCAGCAGGTTGGGACGGATTGCGTAGGTGGTGTGTACGGTCGCGCTGTACGACGGATTGCCGTACGTGTTGCCGACCGTGGGGACGTTGTCGCTGCTCCACAGCGTTTCCCCGTAAGTCTGTTGCGACTGGTCCGAAATCCAGTGGCCAAAGATCGAGAACTTGTCCGTAAACGTGTGGTCGATACGGGCAATTTGCTCGCCTGCGTTAATGGGCTGGCTGACGGTCCCGATGTTGGTCCAGGTGCTCTGATTGCTGGGGTTGGGGAAGATGCCCGCTTGCAGCAGAGCCGTCGCGTTGGCAGTTATGGCGCAATCCGGGATCGTGTTGTTGGGGAACGCCTGCCCCACGGTAAGCCCGGTGCACGTCGGAGCAATGGTCGCGATGTTGGTCGGGACCAGGGTGTTTATTGCCTTGCCACTCGGGGTGGTTGTGGGAAGCACAGCGCCGGTGCCAGCGCCGCCCGCGTCCGGATACCACGAGGCCAAGGGCACCACCGAACTGAACAAGCCGCCGGTGATGTAGCGCCGCCACTCCTGGTTGTAGAACCAGAACGTTTTTGGATTCGATTTCGACGGGTGCAAACTTACCGGCCCGCCGACGTTAAATCCGAAGACGTCGAGACGCAGTTCTGAAACTGGATTCGGGGATGGGTTGAACTGATTCGGCGCCGGGTTGAAGTAGTTCCGGGCATCGAGGTCGTCATTGCGTCCGAAATACCACGCACTGGCGTGCACGGTTTTCGTACCTGACTTGATGACCATGCTCATCGTGCCTGCCGAAGACAGGCCGTATTCGGCGCTATAGTTCGAGGTCATCGTCCGGAATTCGGCGATCGCGTCCTCGGAGGGAAGCACAATCGCTCCGCCACCACCTCCGCGGTCCGCCCCCTCGGCACCGTCGATCAACCAGAGATTGTGAACGACGCGCTGTCCGTTGAAGCTCACGTTGAAATCGCCAGTCGAGGAGGTCGGAATAATAAAGTCCGCCTGGACGCTCGATGCGCCCGGCTGCAGCGCCTCGAGCGAGAACACGCTGCGGCCATTGGTGGCCAGCTGCGTGATCTGCTGTCCGGTAACCATGCCGCTGACCTCACCGGTATCGGTTTGCACGGCCACGGCGTTCGCTTCCACCGTCACTTGTTCTTGCGTGCTGCCCACTTGGAGCTTGAAGTCAATGCGGGTGCGGTCGCCGACTTGCAGCAGGATGCCATTCTGCTGGCCGACTTTGAATCCGCTTGCGCTCGCAGTGACGTTGTAGTGCCCGATATGGAGGTCGGGGGCGACGTATTGTCCATCGCTCGCCGTAGGCAGGGTTCGCTTAATCCCTGTGTCGGTGTTGGTAAGGGTAATCGTCGCGTTGGGAACTGCGGCGCCCGTCGGATCAGTGACCGTTCCAACGATCGTGGCTTCTTGGGCGAACGCAGAGGTTGTGAAGATGGCTAACAGGAAAGCGAAGAGCCCCAGGAGCGCAACATTGCGCACCGTACGAACTCTTGCCGGAAGGCCCAGACTCGCGGCATACATGGGCGAGAGTGATTTCATTTGCCAGCCTCCAAAATTACTTTTTGCCGGGGAACACTTGTAGACAAACCGCCCCGTTACGTAAACGTTTACGGTCTACCCCCCCTCGGCAACCGTTGTCAAGAAGAAAATCGATTTTGGGAGATTTTTTTACATTTCGGGGCAATCTCCACCCTTTCGCCTGTTCCAGAGCCCAAACCCGCTTTGTTCGGCGCCCTCTGGGGTCCTTTCGCACATCTACAATCGGGCTATGAACCCATGCCATCCGATTCCGGCTAGAGGTATACTCTGCGAACGGGTTCTCAACACTCTTGTCAGCGAGGTGACCGCGATGTTTACTCGCTTGGTACTCCCTCTCCTCGTGAGCGCCATGTTTTACCCATCAATTCTGACCTGCCAACAGACGCCGCCGCCCTCCTCGTCAACTGCGCCTTCTGCCTCAGCCGCGCCGTCTACGCCGGCTGCGTCTAGTGCGCCCGCGGCGCCAGCAGCGTCTTCCGCGTCTTCGGCGGTGCACGAATTCCCTGTCGTTTTCGAGGAGAATATTGTTGCCGGGAAAACACGGGTCGGAACGAAAGTTCAGGCGAAGCTCGCCGTCGCAACTCTGGTGAATGGTACGGTCGTTCCGCGGAACGCTGTCTTTTCGGGCGAAGTTTTGGCCTCCGTTGGCAAAACCAAGGCCGATTCCTCACAGTTGGCAATCCGGTTTGACTCGGCGCAATGGAGCACCATCACCGCAAAAACCAGACTCTACGTGACCACCTGGATTTACCCGAGAGTTTCACAAGCCGGGCCGGATTTGCAGTACGGGCCGCAGCAATCGGAGACAAGGACTTGGAACGGTATGGGCGAGTATCCCTCCAGCGATCCGACCTATCGGCCTTTTCCGAAGAGCACCGACGATAAGGACTCTCCGCCTGAGACAACAGCTTCCGCCACTTCGGGCCACCGTGTGCGCATGCCAGATATCGAGTCGCAGATCGACAAGGATGGCGTGATCAGCCTGGTAGACACTCATTCGAACATCAAGCTGGATAAGGTAACGATGTACGTCATATCGAGCGCGGACTCAGGAGCTACCCCGAAGAAATAGCTACGCCATCGCGACTACTCATGGCGTGCGGGCCATCAAATCGTATCGCGATGCCGGCTGTTTCCTTGACCCCACAATTCCGCTGTGCTAGAAGCATGCTTCGCCGTAAACGTTAACAGCCGGCAGCTTTTCTGGCTGCAAACGCCGAGGCGCGGTTTGCGCCTTTCAGTCATGAGGAGGTTTTTCGTGTGCGGAATTCATAGTCACAGAAT
>JASHQK010000229.1 GCA_030039195.1 Candidatus Sulfotelmatobacter sp. | reverse complement strand
ATGTATGGTCCGCCGCCGGACTGCAAGAGGTTTGAAGGTGGGCGCAGCTCAGTCCGCGTAAATGTATCCGGCCTCTGGGTGGAGAATTAGTTCTCCGGGCACGCGATGATGATCCGCACGTGTCGGTCCTTTTAAATCCCTCGGTCACTGGGACGCATTTGAGCGCTCAGGTTTTCCGGCACGCCGTTGGACTGTTGTTTCGTCTCCCTCTCTCCTCAGCAGACTGTTGGAATTATTCTGGAGCCGTCGTCGTCGTGGCGGTGGGAAAGTGGAAAGCGTCCTGTGCTTTCCAAGCGCAGCGTCTTTTCCACGGCCATCAAGCTGCCGCTGACTGCAGCGGCTGATGTCGATAGTCCCGGCCGCTGGACAGCACGGCCCAGGCGATGCGAGCTAGTTTGTTGGCGATGGCGACAATCACTTTGTTGCGGGGAGCACGCTGACTCAACCGGTGCACCCAGTGTCCCAATCCTGCGGTGTCGTACTTGATGCGAAATAAGACGGCGCGGGCACCATGGATCAGCATACGACGCAGATAGATGTTGCCGCGCTTGCTGATGCCGAACAGTTTTTGTTTTCCTCCCGTGGAGTACTGTCGAGGCACCACACCCAGCCAGGCTGCGAAGTCACGTCCCCGGCGGAACGCTGCCCCGTTGCCAATGGCGGCCACTGTGGCGGTAGAGAGCAACGGCCCAAAACCAGGAATCTGGCGGAGACGCCGGCAGCGCTCATCCTCGTTACCAACGCGTTCAATCTCTTCGGTAATGGTCTGGATGTCGGTATCGCTCTGCTTCCATTCCTGCCACAGCCGATCCAGCAGCCAGCGCAGACGTGGGCTCAGGCTCTGCTCGGCATCTTCTATAACGGTGGGAAGGCTCTTGCGTAGATGAATGGGTTGTTTCGGAAAGGTGATGCCGCGTTCCAACAGAAAGCCGCGGATCTCGTTGATCAGTGCCGTGCGATGTTGCACCAGTCGATCTCGCACCCGGTGCATGGCCTGCCAGTCGAGCTGCTCCTGGGTCTTGATCGGCACAAAGCGCATGTTCTGCTTGGTTACGGCTTCGGCGATCGCTTCCGCATCGATGAAGTCGTTCTTGTTCGACTTGCGGTACGGCTTTACGAACTGGGCGGGGATGAGCCGTACTTGGTGACCTTGTTCTCGTAGGGCGGCTCCCAGAAAGTGTGCTCCCGAACAGGCCTCAAGGCCGATCAGCGAGGGTGGCAGATTCGCTGTATGGGTCAGCAGTTGCGTGCGTGAAAACTTCTTGCGAACGAGAACCTTGCTGCGTTCTCCCAATGCAACTAAGTGAAACGTGGTTTTCCCTAGATCGATGCCGATGGATGCGATGTGCATGATGATGATCCTCCTAGTTGAAACTGCCGAGTTATCCTACTCGGCGGCGGACCATCTCATTAATCCCGCTTTGCAGGACAAAGCATATAAACGCCTGTTATCAACATTCCTAACGAAACAATGGCCCCCCTTGGGGCAACGCGCCCAATTTGTCGCGTATTCTAAGTCGCTATGAGGTGGTTTGCCATCCTCGCTCTCGTGATAGTGTCAACTGAGACGATGTGACGCCGCTCACGGTCACGCCGAGTCAAATCAAAGTATCCTGAGACAAAACACAAATCCCCGCTTACGACGGTCCTGAAAGGATAGCTTATGGCTTCATCCTCCTCTTGTCTTGACCGATATTCTAGATCCCCCTTCTCGTGCTCTCTATCTGTAATTGCAATCTTACTTACCACCGCTCTTGCTTCGGGGTGCGGCGGCAGCATGAACAGTGGCGCGATGGGAACCACCGTCACCGCTTCGTTTGCCGGCGCGACGATGCCCAGTGCAGTAGCCTACCAGTCTGGCACGACCGGCACGTTTAAGGCGCTCGCGCTCTCCAGGTCCAGCGTTTCATTCACGTTGCCCGCGGGAACCAGTGCCTACGGTTTTGCCTATATATGTCCTACCTTTGTTGCGGTAAATTCCTTTTCGAACGAATCGATCATCCAGGCAACGACAACGGACACGACCTCTCTTTCATTGGCGTGTCCCTCGCTGTCCGGCAACATAAGCGCGACGTTTGACGTCTCAGCGATTTCCGGCGCCACTCAAACGATGTTATTTGAAGGCTACTGGTCAGATCAGATGTTCGGAACATCCGGGGTACAGGTTCTTCTTGGCGTTCCGACCGGGACGTTTGACGTTGCGCTGGTGGCAATGGGTGCAAACAACGCCGCTCTCGGCATTCAGATTCTGCGCGGGATCAGCATAACCAGTTCCACCTCTATCGCGTTTCCGCCAATGACTGCGGCAGACGAGTTAGGGTCTGCACCGGCCAGCATAACCAACGTGCCTTCGGGTGCGAGCTACGATTTTGAAACCACATACCAAACGTCTGGCGGCTTGTCGGCGATTCTTCCCGTGTCATATACCACCGGGGTCCCGCAAACCACCTACCCGACGGTCCCCAGCAGTCAAAGTCAATCAGGAGATTTCTACCTTATCCAGGCGGGCGCAGTTTTCCCTGATTCAGGGTTACCGCCTGGATCGCCGAGTGCAATCGTATCTTCCAACACTGCAAGCGCGGTGACTGCGGCGCTGCCTTCACCTTTAAACTTGCCGCCTAGCGCGCCGACGGCAGCCGCTTTTCCGACCTTCAATGCGATTGCCGGCGACTTCACGGTTGCAGGAACGGTAGTCCAATCGTCATTCACCCAGTTCCAGACGTCCTCCACGGTCTACAACACCTATACCTATGTCACGCAGACATGGCTGGGTACAAACGCCACCTTTACGGTACCCGACCTTTCCACGCTGACTGGGTTTGCCCCCGCTCCGCCCAGCGGTGCGCAGGAATTTTGGGCGATTTACGCCACCGCGGGCACGCCTCTGCAATTGAATCCTGTGCAGCAATCGGGAGTTGAGTTTCTTAGTTCACCCACGTCGGTGCAGTCTCTCCAGACGGCTGGGGCCTTCACCGTGCCCTAAGGAACCTCTGAGGAACTCGACGATCCATAGGCTATGCGGCAGGACCTGCTTGGATCGGGCACGCCAGAATTATGCTCGGGTCGGTGAATTGTTGCAATATCCCCATCTCTAACAATGTCGGCGATGTCAAGCACGTTTTGGAGCACACTACTATATCCACTCATGGAAGAGCGCCATTTCGCTCTCGTGGATGGTTTGCGCTTACCACCTTAGGCTCGCTTTGAATCGTCAGGGTCAGGACTCAGTCCGACTCAGCCATCTCTTCGATCCCACAGTGCGATCAAGATTCGTTTCTTCGAACTCCCCTACTTGCTGGGAGCGGGATGTCCAATCATTACGTCGGTGATGGACTGCACACCATCGGGATTTCCGGGCTCTCCCGCGTGCGAACCGAGCTTCTGCGTCGGGCCGTAGTCGCGGCCCTGGCGCCACATCCAGTACAGATGCACCGCCAGCTTGCGTGCCATCGCTACCTTGGCAATCTTCCTTCCCCGTCGCATGGCGAGATGAAGGAACTTGTTGCGCCACTCCTGGTGACTGCGCACCGTGACCTGTGCCGCTTCCACCAGCAGAAACCGCAACAGCACGTTGCCTTGTTTGCTGATGTGTCCCTGCCG
>JASHQK010000228.1 GCA_030039195.1 Candidatus Sulfotelmatobacter sp. | reverse complement strand
ATGAACTGAGCGGCAGCCTGGCGTTCGTGGCCGGTTCGACTGCCGAGGGCTACGGCTCAGGACCGGACATGAGCACCGCTTTTAGTCTGGAGCGCCCGGTTTTCGCCGCAGGACAACTCGCCTTTGCCGGCGATGTCGGCTATGAAGAAATCTCGCCCGCTGCGACTTTGCGGGCGAGCTATTCCAATCGCATGCCCGATGGCTCGCTGCCTTGGCTTACCATTTCCGCACGCCGCTTCGCGCCCTCTGATCCCAATCTGCAGAATGCCGCGATGCAGTCGTTCGGCGTTTCCGCAGGCGATGACATGGTGTTCAACGATGTCCTCGAGCTCAAGTTCGGCAGCGAACTTCAAACCATCCAGTTCCTGGGACAGATGACAGCGTTTCGGCCTTACGCTTCGGCCGATTTTCATCTTTCGCCCAATACTGTGCTGAGATATCAATACGCCTCTTCGCGTCCTGAGTTTTGCACGGGAAAGGGCTTGGGACCGGCGGCCGACGGTTTCACAGATTCCGACCCGCGTCTCACGGTCTCGCAATTCTCTCCGCAACTGGAGCGGCCGCATCATCAGGAAGTAAGCCTCTCCCGCCGCTTGGGCAAGACCAATGTGCAGGTCGCGGCCTTCCATGATCAGATTGACGACGCCGCTCTCACCGGCGCCGGTGAGGTCACAGGCGCCGGCGGATATCTGTTGCCCGATGTCGCTTCCGGAACTTTCAGCTACGACGGCGGCAACCTCGATACCAGCGGCATGCGCGTGGTTGTTCAACACAAATTCTCTTCCGAGCTGACTGCGACCGTGGATTACGCGTTCAGCGGTGTCCTCGATATGGACCACCCCAACGTTGCTCTGCAGAACGCGCAGCAGTGGATCAGCACCCAGCGTCGTCAGGCCGTCGCCGCCCAGTTCAGCGGCACGATTCATCACACCCATACGCAGTGGTACAGTTCCTATCGCTGGATCAACGGTCCCGCGCTGACTCCGGTCGACCTGTTCAACTCGTCGCCGGGACAAAGCGACGCATTTCTGAATTTGGTCCTCCGCCAACCCATCCCCAGCATGGGATTTCTGCCGGCCCGCATGGAACTTCTGATTGATCTGCGCAACCTTCTCGCGCAGGGCTACGTTCCCGTGCTCGCGCAAGATGGCCACACCGTCTATCTGGTGCAATCGGCGCGGTCCGTCCGCGGCGGCCTGGCCTTCTCGTTCTAAGCGACCTCCGATCGAGTTCCTACCTCTTCGTCTGGCATCCTGAGCGAACCAAGGATCTCATTCGAGTCCGCAACAGCAGCGGCTTTTCAGGGAGCGCCAGCCACGGTCTTGTCCCGGTTGTTTGTTCCTTGGGTGCTGAATCGGGGTTCCCCTCAGGAGTCCAAGACCACCCTGCGGTTGCTCACCCTTGTCGGCGTCAAGCCGTGGAAGAATGGCCTCCGATGCATGGCGGAGCGATCTTCGGATTTCAATCGCTCATCGAGCGAATCCCTCAACACGAAGAATTGATTGTGCTGCTGGACAATACGGACAGCCCGAAGCTCATGGACATAGCACGGAAATCAGGCGAGTATTGTCGGACTTGCATTGAGCGCTTCGCTCCGCAGACCCAGACACCCTCCATCTCATCCGCTGAGTTGCCCGCAAACCGGTTTCGAACGATTCACTGTTTTTTCATGGGCGGTTAACCTGAGGTGAGGGGGCTTTCTCTATAGTTTTCCGATGATTTCGGGGCGTTGCTCACACATGGCTTAGGAGGTCATGAAAACATGAAGAAACGCCCCTCGATAGTGTTTGCCGCAATTCTCGCGACAGCTGTGACCCTAGGATCATTTTCCGTCAAAGTCAATGCGCAAGAAAACGACCGCGACCAAGATTTTCATAACCAATTTTACGGTTTTGTGCCGGGCAGCATCGTTCTGAGCGGCACAGTCTACGTGGGGAATGCCAACACAGTGACCGCGGGCGAAGTATTGCCGTACGGATGTCTGAACACCGGCCCGGTCACCAATCCGAATCCTGCCACCGTGAATGTGCCTCTGCTTCCTGCCGACCAGACTGCCTCGACCACCACAACGGCCGCGACCGTCAGCTGCGGCTATGCGAGCGATAACGGCGAAGCCCCGAATCTCAACGACAATCACAACGTTTGGAACAACGCCAATACCGATTCCAACTTCGGCGTCTCCTCGCCCATCGTTCTCTGGGACCTCAGTACAGACGGTGCTTTCCTCGGCGCGCTGCACGTTCCCAGCAACGAGATCGTGACCAGCTTCAGCTCAAAATCTGAGCTCGCGCTGAATCGTTCAGCGGATGGCAGGAGCCTGACTTTCATGGGATATCGCGGCGGTCCCGGCTGCCCAGTCCTGACTCTGGATCCGACGACCAACATCCTCACGCAGGGTACGAATGTGGGCCCAATCTCGCCGACTGCGCCGAACCTGCTGGATGTTTCTGCCTCGAACACGCCCGGCCTTTGTGATCCGACCAATCCCGCGGTCGCGAGCTACGCCGGCGCACCGAATCCGACGGCTTACTATCGCTCCATTGCCGAAGTCGACGCCTGGGGCCACATCCTCTACACCGATGGAGACGCTTACAGCGGCGACAACTCCCGCGGTGTGGTCAAGGCGGATAATTGGCTCTATTACACGGTTGGAAACGACAACAACTCTGGGCTGTCGAAGAAGCAAGTGGGAGAAACACAGCTCGGCTTCAATCTCTCGCACTCGACGGGCGCCGAACTGTTCGTTCCGGGCGCAGCGCCGCTCGTTCCGCCAGATAACAACATGATTTCGTATTTCGTGTTCGCGGGAGACAAGCCCGGCAAGGATACAAATTTCCGCGGCGTTACGATCTTCGACGATACGCTGTATGTCGCCAAGGGCAGCGGCGGGAACGGCATCAATACCGTTTATCAGCTGGGGACTCCGAACGTGCTGCCGACTCCAGCCAACGCGCCCTCGGGCGGTCTCATTGACGAACCGTATACGATCCTCCCTGGATTCCCCAACACCAGTGCCAGCACAAATAGCCCGGGTGGTGATTATCCTTTCGGGATTTGGTTCGCGAATGCGACGACTTTGTACGTCTGTGATGAGGGCGACCTGATCTACACGCCGAATCAGGTGATCAATGATCAGGTGAATGTTGCGGACGCCGGCACGCTGGCGACCGCGGGCCTGCAAAAATGGGTGCTCACCACAACGGCGAGTGGCCCAACATGGGTACGCCAGTACGTCATCCAGAATGGACTTAGCCTCGGCGTGCCGTATAGCGTCCCGAACTATCCCGCATCGATCGAGCCCGCAACCGGCGGATGCCGCAACATTACCGGCATCGTTAACCACGACGGCACGGCCACGATTTACGCGATCACGTCGACGATCAGCCTGAACGGCGACAACGGCGCCGATCCCAACAAGCTGGTGAAGGTCACCGATCTCATCAGCGCCACCCAGCCCGCAACGAACAGTTACCTCGACACGTTCGTCACGATTCGCTCGGCCCGTGCCGGTGAAGCGTTCCGCGGCGTCGCCCAGGCCCCGGAGGAATTTGGCAGATAGGAATCAAAAGTAGATTTCGCAGCCAACCAAGGCTCCCCGTGCGAGCTCAACGCGGGGAGCCTTGTTCGTTGTTCGCACTAGCCATTCCCGGTTCGGCAGCCTGGACAGATCAGGCAGGCAATATCTGGCTTTTCGGTGGGCAGCAGGGAACCACGGCAAACCCGGAGTACTTGCTCAACGATCTGTGGAAGTACACGCCGTAGCGCTCTGGCGGTGACCTGTACTCTAGACGGTCTCCGGTTCACGGTCTTTCGTCACCTCGTTTCCCCCTTACGCCGATGTTACCGTTCTAGTAGTCCCCTCCCCAGATAGCTCTTATTTCGGAGATCCCGATGCGCTCCTCTAAGCTGTTGAAAACCTTGGCCTTCATCGCTGTTCTCGGCTGTCTGGCTGTGCCTGCTTTCGCCCATCACCTGAAGAAAGCTCCGACGACGATGTTGCCGGTCACAACCTCATCGCCGACAGCACGCGCCTTGTATGAAAAAGGCATGGCCGACTACGAGAATCTCTATCTGGAGCGCTGCAACGACGATTGGCGCGCAGCGGTCATCGATGATCCCAATTTCGGTCTCGCCTGGGCGTGGATCGCCTTCAACAGCGGCAATCCCAACGAGGTGAAAGAGGCGCGCGAGAGAGCCTTGGAAGTCGCCCCGAAGCTCACGCCCGGAGAGCAATTGATGATCTCGTGGATCGCTAAAGTACAGCAGGGCGACTTCATCGGCGGCATCTCCGCCATGAACGACATGCTGGAAATGTACCCCAGGGACAAGCACGTGCTTTATCTCGCGGCCAACTGGCTGATGGGCGAAAACGGAACCGATCAGGCCGAAGCGCTGCTCAAGAAAGCATTGGCCATAGACAAGAATTTCCCTGCGGCGCTGAATGATCTGGCGTACGTAGACGCGCGCAACCGCAAATTCGAGCAGGCGCTCGCAGCCATGGATCGGTACGTCAGTCTGCTTCCGAACGAGCCCAACCCGCAGGATTCCTACGGTGAGCTTCTGCGCATGTCGGGCAACTTCGATGGCGCGCTCATGCACTATCGCGCAGCGCTCAAGATCGATCCGGATTTCGTCAGCTCGCAGGTCGGACTCGGAGATACCTACGCCCTGATGGGAAATGAAGAACAGGCACGCGCCGAATACGACAAGGCGGTTCGCTTCGCTCACAACGAGACCGACCGCATGAACTACAGCATGCAGCGGGCGACGACCTGGGTTCGAGAAGGCAAATATGCCGAAGCCGATAAGGAGTTTGCCGATATCGCTCAGACCGCTCACGCCAAAGGATTGCCCTTGCCGGAAGCCCAGGCTTACCGTCGAATGGCCGAATATCAGGTCGACGATCAGGGCGCGCTCAAGGATCTCAAGCTGGCGGAAGATGCTTTGCAACGTCAGTCCACGATCACGGCCTCGGATCGGGAGGAAGAGATGTCGCGCATCCTGCGCAACCGGGTGGTGCGCGCGTCCCGCTCTGGCAACCAGTCACTCGCGGATGAGTCTTTGAAGCAGCTCGAAACGCTGGCTGGCGGCAGCCGCAACCGCGTTATCGAGAGCTCGTACGAGGGCGCGGCCGGCACTCTCCTGATGGACCAGAAGAAATACGACGATGCCATCGGCCATCTGGAAGAAGATCAGGAGAACCCGTTCACCATGGAGCTGCTGGTCCAGGCCTACTATCAGACGATGCAGTCAGACAAGCTGCACGAAATGGAAGCCAAACTTCGCGGCACGAATGTTCCGACCATGGAGCAGGCGCTGGTCGTTCCCGCCGTTCGCGCCCAGAGGCCGAACATCCTGTAAGAGTTCCCTCTGGATGCCCTTCAATCCTGCCAGGGCGGCGAAGTTCGAACCGTTGATGTGGCCGCAGAACGAGCCACTAAATTCTCAAGGGTCCTTCACCCCACCCTAGAACCACTTGAAGCTCTCGCCTGACGCCCGGCCTTAGTGTAAAGTATCTTCACTTCGGCATGGACCTCGACAGCGAGCGCCGCTCCGGTACCCGAATCACCACCCGTGTTCCCACCCGGGTTCGCACCCCCCATGGTGTCGATATCAACGCCCATACCCGCGATGTCAGCGCCAACGGAGTTTACCTCTACACACAATCCCGCCTCGAGAAAGGCACGGATGTTGAGTTGGTGTTGATCCTGCCCCCGGAGCTGACCTCGGGCGAGAAATATTGGGTCTGTTGCCAGGCGACCATTGTCCGCGTGGAAGGCGCGGGCAACGAATTCGGCCTCGCCGCGCAAATTCGCCGCATGGACATCCTGCCCGAAGTCGCTATCTAAAATTCCGCGCGACAGGCATGCCGGACCATCAACAGTAGTTCCTTCCGCCCTTCGCGTTTGCCGATTCAGGAAAGCTTTCCGGGGAAAATTCCCCAAACGGCCAGGGAGGTTGGATGGGTCTTAAAACGTTTGTGCTTTTAACCAGAAATTTTCGGAAAAAAGACTTCCCATTGCATCGTCCGTGGTGCAATAATGAGCGGCCCTGCAATTGCAAGTATCATTCTAGGTTCCGGGTGGGCCAGGTATGCTGATCGAAAAACTTGCCGCCGGCGTCGTGCAAGTCCAGACGCCGATCGGTCCGCGTTACATAATGCCTTCTTTTTTACAACGTGTGTATTTGCTTTGGATGTTCCGCAACTTCCCGATTCTTCCGCACGCCGTGCTTTCGCACCGGCAACAACGCATGATCGATCGAATGTGCAGTGAACAGAGTTTTGCTTCGATGGCGTATACCGACGCGCTGGAAGAAGCGCCAGTGATCGGCACAGTTGAACGCCGGCCGCCCATCGCAGCGGAGCATTGGCCCCCGCGGCGTCCAGTGGCAAGCGAAGGTTCGCTGCGTGCAGAGGCCCGGCAACAGTTGTAGTCGCACAGGCTGGGGAAGGGATCTACATCGCCTGTTCTCGGTACGCGGCTCATTGCGGGGAGAATTTAGTTCATCACATATTCTCCCGCCGATAGCGCCATCAAACCGCAAGGTCGGTCGCGAAATCGCTTCAAGGCTCTGCGTAGCGAACACGGCGTGCGATTACAGCACGAAAACGAACATCACGGATCGTCCGTCAAGTTCGCGAGCGTCTCGGTCGCGAAGATTTCTCAATCCGCGCTGGTGGTGTCCTAAATTCGCTCAGACACCAAGGCACACGAAGCCTGTTAGACTCCGTTTTCCCCTCGTTGCGACTCGTGTCGTTTGTGGTCAATGAGGATCATACGGACCGGC
>JASHQK010000227.1 GCA_030039195.1 Candidatus Sulfotelmatobacter sp. | reverse complement strand
TGCCCATCACGATTCCGCGTTCAGTGGGACATCTGCCCGTTTTCTACAACTACAAGCCGTCGGCGCGGCGCGGATATCTTTTTGACGATGTCTCGCCGCTCTACGCTTTCGGCTACGGGCTGAGCTACACAACGTTTGCGATCGAAAACGTTCGACTCGAGAAAAAAACGATTCGCAGGAGTGGTTCCACGCCCGTGATGGCGGACGTGACTAACACCGGCAAGCGCGATGGTACCGAGGTCGTGCAGATGTACATACGAGATGTAGTCAGTTCAGTCACACGACCGATCAAAGAACTCAAAGGTTTCCAGAAAATCACTTTACGTTCGGGCGAGAAGAAGACGGTTTCATTCGAGATCACTCCCGACCTGCTGGCGTTCTACGACGTGAATATGAAATACGTCGTCGAGCCCGGAGAGTTTTCGATTATGGTCGGCAATTCATCGCGCGATCAGGACTTGCAGAACATCACGCTTACCGTAACGAAATAATACCGTGCACGGCTAATGAGGCACGTATGATTCAGAAACTTTCCTTTGGTGAAAAGTTTGGCTATGCTCTCGGCGACTTGGCCGCCAACTTTATCTTCCAGGCCATGGTGGCCCTGCAGCTGTTTTTCTATACCAATATTTTTGGTCTGACTGCGGCGCAAGCGGGAACTCTTTTCCTTGTCGTTGGGCTGGGAGTCGCCTTTTTCAATCCAGTGATGGGAGTGATCGCCGACCGGACCACAAGCCGGTGGGGCAAGTTCCGTCCGTGGCTGCTCTGGACGGCTGTTCCGTTCGGGGTCATCGGCATCCTGACATTTACTACTCCACAGCTCAGCCCCGGTGCCAAGATTATTTACGCGTGGACGACCTACACCCTCTTGCGGGTAATTTACACCGTCAACAACGTGCCGTACTCGGCGCTGACAGCGGTAATGACGCAGGATCCCGACGAGCGCACCAGCATCTCGTCCTATCGACAGATCGCGGCGAACAGTGCGGGATTCATCGTGCAGAGCCTCGCCGTCCCGATGGTCGCATTTCTCGGGCGAGGGAACGGCGCTCGGGGCTATCAGCTTACAATGGGGCTGCTATCTGTCCTCAGCATGATCTTTTTCATCATCGCGTTCTTTGTGAGCAAAGAGCGCATCCAGCCTGATCCGCAGCAGAAAACGTCGCTCGGGCAGGACCTCTCGGATCTCTTCAGCAGCCGACCTTGGGTTGTCCTGTTTCTCATTACATTGTTTTACTTCGCCGCGATTGTGGTGCGCGGCAGCGTCATGCTGCCCTACTTTACGTTTGTCGCCGGCAATGGGAACCTTTTCGCGTGGTTCAACGGCTTTGGTCTGGTTTCGTTGCTGCTTGGTGTCTCCTTCTCCACCGCCGTTTCGATTCGGGTTGGAAAACGGCAGCTCTTCATTGCTAGCATGCTCCTCACGGGGGTGTTCGCTGCGGCGCTCTATGTGATACCGCCCCACGCCACTTACATCATTATCGGCACGGAAGTCCTACGGCAGTTCGCATATGGATTGTCGAGCCCCATCTTGTGGGCGATGATGGGCGACGTGGCCGACTACGGCGAATGGAAAACCCGTCGCCGCGCTACGGCGACGGTAACCTCCGGCATTATTTTCGCACTGTGGGCGGGGCTCGCCTTAGGTAGCGCTGTCGCTGGATGGCTGCTCTCGGGCTATGGTTATCTATCCCAAGCTGCCGTGCAGGCGCTGCGAACGCAAACCGGCATCGTCCTTACGGCGAGCATATATGGCAGTCTGTTCTTCTTGGCTGCTGCGGTCTGTCTGTTTTTCTATCCGTTAACGAGCGAGAAGAATCAATCGATCGCTAACGATCTGGCCGAACGCCGCAAAGCCCCGGCCGTTGCCGCTACATAATAGGGACCTGATGCACAGATATTCATGTCTGGTCGTCGCCTCGCTTGCACTGGTGCTCAGCGACACACAAAGTCAGTCTTCTTCCCCTCAGCCCAGTCTGAAGGACGCCTACCAAGGCTGTTTCATGGTGGGCGCCGCGCTGAATGCAGCGCAGTTTACCGGGCAGGATCAGGCGGAAGACGCGATCATCAAAGCGCAGTTCAACAGCGTCAGCCCGGAGAATGTATTGAAGTGGGAAATCGTTCATCCGCGGCCGAATGAATTCAACTTTTCTCTCGCCGACAAGTACGTTGAGTTTGGCGAGCAGAACCACATGTTCATGATCGGCCACAATCTGGTGTGGCATTCGCAGGTCCCCAAATGGGTGTTCGAAGACAACAACGCCCAGCCGGCCAGTCGCAAGGTGCTGCTCGAGCGGATGCGCCATCACATTCATACCGTGGTTGGCCGATACAAAGGCCGTATCAGCGGCTGGGACGTCGTGAACGAGGCACTAAATGATGATGGAACCCTGCGCCAGTCCCCATGGCTGAAGATCATCGGAGACGACTACATCGAAAAAGCCTTTCGCTATGCCCACGAGGCCGATCCGCAGGCGCAGCTCTACTACAACGATTATTCACTCGAGAACGAGGCCAAGCGCAAAGGAGCGCTCGCACTCGCTAGTACGTTAAAAGCGAAGGGAGTGCCGATTACTGGCGTGGGTCTGCAAGATCACGTCAATCTTGATTCGCCCACGACCGACCAGATCGATGCGACGATCACAGAATTCGGCAAGCTGAGCCTGAAGGTCATGATCACTGAACTCGACGTGGATGTCTTGCCGAGCTCTCCGCACACGGCCGATGTTTCCCTTAGCCTGGCTTCCGATCCCAAACTCAATCCTTATCCAGACGGGTTGCCCGATGCGGTTCAGCAGGCATTAGCCAAGCGCTATGCCGACTTGTTCCGCACTTACTCCGAGCATTGCGGACTCGTGACCCGCGTGACTTTCTGGGGCGTCACCGACAAGGACTCATGGAAGAATGATTGGCCAATTCGCGGACGAACGAATTATCCGCTGCTCTTTGACCGCAACGGTCAGCCGAAGCCAGCCTTCGATGCCGTCATCCAGGTTGCTCCGAAGCGGGCACCCTAGCTCGATTGCTGCTGCCGTGCGTTGATTGACTTCAGGCCCGTAGGTCCCGCTCTGGACGCATTTATATTATTCAGTCCCTTTTCGAAGCTGCAGATCGCATTGCTGGTTCTCCGAACGCAACAAACTGGGCGATGAGTGCAAGCACCCAGATGTACCACGGAACCGTGTCGTGATAGTGAAATTGCAGGATGACACACACAATAAACAGCAGGCCTCCCAACATAATTCCTCCTCAATAAATGTGTTTCGCGCGAACGCAGACCGTACCACAGCGGCACCCGCCAGTCAGTGAGCCGAGACACGGCAGTCATCTTCCTCATTGAGGAGCCGAAGAACCATGGAAGTCGCCGCTTGTAGAAACACGAGTTCCATCTTTTTCATGTTTATAATCTGTGCGATGGAAGAAGCGCGGGCTTCATTTTCGTCGGCTGTTCGTCTCGACCGCCAGGACCCGTATCTGCGGCTATTCTGCGTGAACATTTTCGTGCGGAATCAGGATCGCAGCTTGCGGTTCTACGTCGACCAACTTGGATTCGGCCTGGTAGTAGACGAGAGTTACGAATCAGGAGGACGTTGGGTCGCGGTGGCACCTCCCGATGGAAATGCGGTTCTCGCGCTCGTCGCTCCCAGGCGCAATTCAGAGGAATACAAGTTGATCGGTCGCTGCCGGCACGCGGTGCTCGTGACCGAAGACGTGCTCGCAAAGTACGAAGAGTGGCGAAAGCGTGGGGTTCGCTTTCATCATCCACCGCAGATGACCCTCTGGGGAGGGATTTTCACCCGCTTTGAAGACTTGGACGGCAATTCGTTCGTTCTCGCCGGACGAGATGATTTCGTCCGTGAAATCGAGGCCGAGCGCCGCGCAGCCGCGGACAAGCTGGAAGCTGAGAGACGCGCCGCTCAGGAGTTAGAGATCGCGAAACAGGTGCAGGCCCGGCTTTTCCCGCAGAAGTTGCCAGAGCTGAAAACCCTGGATTACGCAGGTCGTTGCATTCAGGCCTATGACGTCGGTGGCGATTATTACGATTTCCTGACCTTGGGTGAAGAGCGGCTGGGATTGATCATTGGTGATACATCGGGCAAAGGAATTGGTGCTGCTCTTCTGATGGCCAACCTGCAGGCGAACGTGCGCAGTCAAAGCGCGGTTGCTCTCGATCACCCCGAACGTTTCTTGCAATCAGTCAATCAGGTCTTCTACGAAAACACGACCAGCAGCGCGTACGCGACGCTTTTCCTGGCGGAATACGACGATCGCAGACGGAGTTTTCGTTACGTGAACTGTGGGCATTATTCTCCTCTGCTGCTGCGCGCCGATAACACTCTTGAGCAGCTTGCCTCGACTTCCACCGTGCTCGGCCTGTTTAAGGAATGGAGCTGCGATGTAGACGAACGACAACTTAGTCCCGGAGACATCCTGGCCCTCTATACCGACGGCGTAACCGAGGCATTCAATGATGCGGGTGACGAATTTGGAGAGGAGCGCCTGATCCAGACTCTACGCCAAAATCGAGAACAATCTTCTGAGGCCATCATCGCCTCAATCGTTGAGGAAGTCCGCCGCTTCAGCCGTCGCGAACAGCACGATGACATCACCCTGATCGTTGCCAAGTGCATATGAGTCGTTCGGGCCGGACCGAATTGACTGGAGCGATAGAATGTTCCGGCCATGATTAAAGCAAGCCTCGCTCGCATCACCACAACCTCCCTGTTCGCGCTTCTCTGGCTCCCGCTTTCGGCTTTCGGCGGAGACAATCGCGAAGTTAGAGGCGGCAACGGGATCACGCTCCCTCCACCACCAGCGACAGAAGTCAAGCCGGTCACTGAAGACATTCGCGGAACCACTCTGACCGATCCCTATCGCTGGCTTGAGGACGGGAAAAGTCCCGAGACGCGAGCTTGGATTGCCAAGCAGATGCAATACACAGAAGACTACCTTTCCCAGGTCAAAATCCGTCCTCAGATTGTCAGCGATCTCACGAAACTGGAGCGGGTGGAAAGCTACACCATTCCCATCGAGCGCAGGGGCATCTATCTCTTCAAGAAGCGACTTGCCGACGAAAACCAGGCATCGATCTATCTGCGGCTCGGCTTGCACGGGGCAGACGAACTTCTGGTTGATGCCAACAAACTGAGTGCAGATCAGAATACGTCCGTCCAGATCGATAACGTCTCCAACGATGGCAGCCTGCTTGTCTATGGGGTGCGATCCGGCGGCGCCGACGAGCAATCAGTCCGCATTCTCGAAATCGACAAGCGCGACACGGCAAAGAATCGTGAACTTCCCGACTCGCTGCCCACCGCGCGCTATTCCGGCATCCAGCTGAGTCCCGATAAAAAGGGTCTCTACTACGCGCGTTTTGATCCCACCGGAACGCTCGTCTTTTACCACCGTTTCGGCTCTCCAACCGCAAACGACGAACTCGTCTTCGGAAAGAGTATTGGCGGCGAGACTCTCGGGCCAATGGAGCTAATCGGCGCAGAGATCACGGAAAACGAGCGCTATCTCCTCCTCACCGTTATCCATGGCGTTCCACCGAAACGCGTTGACATCTATGCGAAAGATCTTCGGCAGCCTGACGCGCCCATTCGCTCGATCATCCACGGTATCGATAACCGCTTCCGGCCAGTGAATGAGGGCGACGACCTCTACGTCATGACTGATTATCAAGCGCCGAATTACCGGGTCGTCAAAGTTTCGATGGCCGATCCCGACCCACAGCGCTGGACGAGCATCGTGCCCGAGGGCCAGGACGTGATCTCCGGCATTTCGATTGTGGGTGGCAAACTGTTCGTGACCGGACTGCATAACGTAGTGACCGAAACCCGCATCTTTACTCTCGATGGTCACGAGACAGGAGAGATCGAGTATCCGACGCTGGGTGCAGCAACCGGGCTCTACGGCCGCGAAGACTCAAAGGAAGGCTTCTACAGTTTTGAGTCATTCATTATTCCGCCCACGATCTACAGCTACGATGTTCGCACTGGCAGAGCTGAAATTTTTGCCAAGCCGACCGTTCCTTTTGACTCGGAACGATACGAAGTCAAGCAAGTATTTTATAAATCGAAAGACGGCACTGAGGTGCCGATGTTTATCTCCTCAAGAAAAGGCGCGAGGCGTGATGGCACCACCCCGACCCTCATGTTTGCCTATGGCGGTTTCCTGGTCGATCTCACACCCGAATGGAATCCGGAATACGCCTGGTGGATGGAGCAAGGCGGTTTTTATGCGCAGCCGAATCTCCGAGGCGGGGGTGAATACGGCGAACAGTGGCATCAAGCTGGGATGTTCGAGCACAAGCAGAACGTCTTCGACGATTTCTTCGCCGCGGCACAATACCTGATTCAGGAGAAATACACATCCGCAGAGCATCTGGCAATCCGCGGACGCTCCAACGGCGGGCTCCTTATGGGCGCGGCTATGACGCAACACCCGGAATTGTTTGGCGCTATCTGGTGCGGCTATCCACTGCTCGATATGATCCGTTTCCAGAAGTTTCTCGTGGGGAAGTGGTGGACCTCGGAATATGGATCCTCCGATAACCCGGAGCAGTTTCAGTACCTGCTCAAATATTCCCCTTATCAGAATGTGAAACCGGGCACGAAATTTCCCGCCATCATGTTCAATAGCGGAGACAGCGATACGCGCGTGGATCCTTTGCATGCGCGCAAAATGACAGCGTTGGTCCAAGCCGACAACGCCAGCGATCGCCCGATCCTGCTGCACTATCAAACGGTGAGCGGCCACAGTTCCGGCGTTTCCCTGACCCAAGCCATCACCGATACCGCCGATGAGTTGGCCTTCCTGTGGAACGAGGTGACGGGGACAAAGTGACGATGCCTTGCGCATCGGCGTGCAGCAAAGAAAAAGCCTTAAGACTGCGGCAGGCAGCCGTGGCACTCCCAACATCATCCGCCTTCGTTGCCGAATGCTCCCTATCGCAGGTAGGCTTCCGAGAGACCACCGTCCACGGGAATGATATGCCCGGTGGTTTTTCCGCTCTCCTCCCCGGCCAGCCAGAGAATTGCATTCGCGCAATCCTGCGGCAGAATCGGGCGCTTAGTCAGCGTGCGCTGCGCATAAAAATCCGCCAGTTTGGAGCGCAGCTCCTCGGTGGTCTCGGTCTCCGAGAATTCGATCTTGTATTTCTCTAACGATTGGATGACCCGGTCTCGCGGAAACATAGTCGATCCGGCAACGACGGTCGCGGGAGCGATTCCATTCACTCGCACTCGCGGGCCCAGCTTGATGGCGAGTTCTCTGACGAGGTGACTCAGAGCCGCTTTGCTCGTGTCGTAGGCTTCGCTTCCTTGCTTCGGAACCACTGCATTTGCGGAACTTGTCAGTACCATGGTTGCCGGCAGATTCTGATCTCGGAATACCCACTCAGTTTGTTGTGCAAGGAAATAATTGCCGGTCACATTCACGAGGAATGTCTTGGCCCATTGTGAGTCGGAGAGTTCGCCGTCGGAGCCGGGGACGGGATAGATGCCTGCGGTGTTCACGACGATGTCGATTCCGCCAAAGTTCGAAATGGTGAAGTTGATCGCTTCCGACAAAGAGTCAGAGGAGCTAACATCGACGCCCGTTGACGCTACGAATTCGGCCGAGGAAACGGCCGCGACCTCATCCGCCACTTTTCCGGCACCCTGCTGATCGAAATCTGCAGCCACAACGTGAGCGCCCTTTCGACCCAGCAACAGTGCGACTTCGCGGCCAATTCCGCTGGCTCCGCCAATGACGAGCGCAATCCTGCGGCTGAATTCCGCTTCCGCCGGCATGCGCTGAAGTTTTGCTTCTTCGAGCGCCCAATACTCGATGCGGAATGCCTCGGATCTGGGAAGCGCAACGTAGTTGTGAAATTCGGCAAACTGCGCAGATTGCTCGGCCGTGCGAGCCTGCGGAAGCGGATGCGAGATTTCGCCGTCTTCCAGGGCATTGGCCCCCGCCATAACCTGGATGGCATTGATGAAGAACTCGGTCGTGATGCGGGCTTCTTTCTTATTTTTGCCGAAGCCAAACAGTCCCAATCCGGGCACGACGACGACCGACGGATTGGAATCACGTAGCTTGGGAGAATCAGGCTTGGCCCATTCTTCGTAGTACTTCTTATAAGCCGTACGATAGTGGCCCACCTCGCTCTGAATCCTGTTTCTTAGGGCTTGAGCGTCTTCCATCGCCGGATTCCAATCGATGAACCAGGGACAGACACGAGTGCGCAGAAAGTGGTCGGGGCAGCTGGTGCCGAGCGCACTCAGTTCTTTCGCCCACCTCGATCCGGCGAAGGTCAGCGCATCTTCTTCGTCGGCGTAATGTGCGATCACTCGACAATTGGAGGAAACTGCGCCGCGCAGTGTGGGAAGAATCTGAGTGGCAATACTCCTGCGGTCCGTTCGCGGCGAATGCGCGATTCCGCCGAAGAGCACGCCTTTCTTTTCTTGATGCCCGAGGATAAACCCTCCCATCTGATCGATGGTATGAATGCTGTTTAAATAGCACTCGCGCTGCGTCATGCCCCAGGTGAACAAACCGTGCCCGCCTAGGATGAGGCCCTCGGTTCCTGGATTGTCTTTGACCGCACGTTCAATCAGCAGTGCCAGTTCGAATCCGGGGCGCTGCCAAGGGACCCATACAATCTTGCGATCGAATTCTTTGTTGAACTGCTCTAATTTCCGCTTGCCATTGGCACTGGCCGCGAGCGCAATCGCCCAGTCGGGATGCAGGTGATCCACGTGCAAGAACGGCAGGAAAGCATGCAGCGGCGTGTCAATCGAAGCCGCTACGCGATTCTCGCCAAAAGCGGAAAGGGGATAGTACCGAACCATTTCGTCTTCGAACTTTTCTCCGCGATACAGCTGTTTGAGCTGCTCAAGACGATCCAGATAAAGAAGAGCGAATCCCGCCTGGGTGATCGAGCCGATATCGCCTCCGCTGCCTTTGACCGCGAGCACGCGCACCGGCTTGCCAGTAAAAGGACCAGTAAAAGGATCGGGCAGTTCGATTTTCGAACTGGTATTTCCGCCGCCGAAATTGGTGATGCGCAAGTCGGCGCCCAGCAAGTTGGAGCGGTATCGCAAGAGCGCCAGCTCATCGCCGGCGAGTTGCCGGGCTTTCGCTTCATCCCACAAATCTTTCAGATACGTTGTTGCTCTGATTTCAGGCATAAGTCATCCCGCAATAATGTTCGAAGCGATCCGCATGGCGCTCCCACTTGTCCGTTTCGATGGGCTGAAATATTTCGGTTGGGAATGAGCGATCGACAATGGCTCGAACTTCTTTCAGCGACGATGCTTCTCCGGTGGCGAGGATTTGAATGGCAATATTCCCGAGCGCCGTAGCCTCAGCTGGACCCGCGAGCACGTTTCTTCTTGTGGCATCGGCGGTGAATTGATTCAGAAGCCGATTCTTCGATCCGCC
>JASHQK010000226.1 GCA_030039195.1 Candidatus Sulfotelmatobacter sp. | reverse complement strand
CTTCTGCAACCGGTCACGCTCAGACTTCAGGGTCTGTAATACGTTCATTGCTTTCTCCGCACTTGGAATTTACTAATATACGAAGTGTAGCACGAGAGCCGTCTCTGCACGTTGTTACAATCCGTCCGCAACGTTAGCTGCCTCTTTTGTGATCGGCATCACTGACTTTGAGTGACCTGAGGTTGGTGTGTGCCACTTATATTTAGATTGCGACCTATGGGAACTGTGGCTAAGTTCCTCAGCGGTTAAAGCCGCTTCTCAAAGGCGGTGATTTTACGGACGCCCTTTAAAGGCCGTCCCTTTCAAAACAAACTTAATCAGAGTTTCCCTATCGCGTCTCGAATACCAGTGTTCATTGCTTGTTTACATCTACATAGTACAGATCGGTTGCCACCAATACCAGTGTTCATTGCTTGTTTACATCTACATAGTACAGATCGGTTGCCACCTGGAAAGTTTCTTTCGTCAGCGAAGTTTCCATCCATTGCCAGTTCTTTGTCGGATAGAGAATCTGCCAGTGGTCGGATGAGCCCACGCGCACCGGCATGGAGAAGTCCATCTCATCGGCACTCCACTTGTACATCACCATCCTTGGCGCTTCACCAAACAACAGTTCCAGACGCGGAATCTGGGCCTGTCGCAAGTATTGATTGAAGATTGGCGTCAGATTTATTCCGGTCTGCTGGTTGAAATATGAAACGACATCTTCCGTTGTGATGTTCTGATATTTAAAACGCTGGTAGAAGTTATAAAGCAGCGTCCACCATTTCGAATCATCATCGACAACGCTGCGCAGGGTGTTAAGCATCAACGCACCCTTGAAGTACTGGTCTTCCGTGGGGTTGGCATTCACGCCCTGCTCAGCAATGATGGGGCGCAGGTTGTATATCTTGGCTTTATAGCCATTGAGATATTTGATGGCATCCCCCTTGCCCCAACGGTATTCCACATAGAGTCCCTCAAGATAAGTGGCCCATCCTTCGTGAATCCACATATCTGAGGGGTCGGCAGCCGTGATGCTATTTCCAAACCACTCGTGCGCGCTCTCGTGAATGATGATGAAATCAAATCGGGGGCTGATGCCTACGCCAGTCCAATCCCGCCCCAGGTAGCCATTTTGGAAGAGGTTGCCGTAGGTAACGGCACTCTGATGTTCCATGCCGGAGTAAGGCACTTCGATCAATTTGTAGCCATCCTCGGGGAAGGGATAAGGACCGAAGTAGTGCTGGTATGCCTCAAGCATTTCTTTGGCCTGAGCAAACTGCGTCTTTGCTTTGTCGAGATCTTCGTGCAAAGCAAAGAAATCAAGATTCAGATCGCCAAGCTTGTCGGAGAACTGAACATAGTTGCCAATGTTCAGCGAAACGTCATAGTTATTGATGGGGTAATGAATGTGCCAATCCCAGCGGGTATAGCCGTCTCCCAGGTCGGTTTTTGCCACGAACTTGCCATTGGAAACATCGACCAGGCCCTTCGGGATGGCGACGCTGATGTCCATGTTCTCGACCTCATCGCGCCACTGGTCCTTGTTCGGCCACCAGACGCTGGCGCCGATTCCCTCGCACGCGGTGTTGATCCAGTCGTGTCCAGAAGTGTCTTTCTTGAATGTAATGCCGCCGAAGCGGCCGGTTTCTGGAGGATGGCCGGAATAATAAAAGTCGATAGAATAGACCTCGCCGTTATGCAGGGCCTCTGGGAAATCGATAAATACTGCAGTAGTATCACGCTCGTATTTGAGCGGGAGCTTACCATAGAGGATCTTGTCGATGTTCAGCGCTTCGCCCAAATCGAGTTGGATTCGATGGTCATCCTTGAGCATCCGGAAGCGAATCGTGTTCTTCCCGCTGATCAATTTCTGAGCCGGGTCGACACGAATGTCCAGATGGTAATAGAGGAGATCGTTGTTGGCGCGGAATGGGCCGTAGGCGCCGCGCAGCATTTCAAAGCGCGTGGGAATGGGAGCACCGGCATCATTCGGACGGATGTGCGGCTTGGGTTTTTCGCCAGAAGCTACGGCTTTGCCCGCCTCTTGGGCAGGAAGCAACGTTGCGCTCACGAGGCAGAGAATGAAAGAGATCGCGATTACAGATCGAAGCGTTGACGGTCGCATGGTCCTATCCTAATCCCCGTAGATCACTAAAGGCCGAATCGTCTCGCCACTAACGGAGGGGAGTGCGAGACGTGAAGACGGCATAACGCGCGCGCACAAAAGGGTGAACACGAATCGTATGCGCACAAGGGTACCTGTTTACTTCTTGGTAATACGGAGTGTAGGGTATGAAACGCAAACGACTGACATGCTAGGGTCGGTTTGCGCCACTCGTCCGCCACTCTTTTACTCTTTTTTAAGAAAACCAACGGAAGTTGAAAGACATAAAGATTAAGCCGTTTCCGCTTCCAATATGGAGGATTAATGTCTTATGCTTGAACCATTCGATCCAAAGACGATACACATGGTACGCTGTCCATTTTGTCACGAGTACCACCGTGTCAGTCTAAGGATGAGAAGTGTTGGAACGGGAGTATTGCCAAAATGTCCTGAGACAAATAAGACCTTCACGGCTGACCGTGAAGACTGGCTACATATGAGCGAGGATGAATTGCACCGCCGATTTGGTGCGGAGTAGCTATCTCGGAGCAACCCCTTTCTCCTCGCGCCGCTCAGTTTGCGGATTTGCCTGTTATTCGCTTCCGTCCAAATCAGTCGGGATTGAATTCACGCACGTGAGGATTCTTAGAAAACTGGATTCTTCGAAGCGCTGGTTGAGTCAATCAGCTTCCGCCAACCATTTCGATTCAGGCGAACGCGGGCTCCCGTGGATAGCAGAACCCAGCCTTCCGCTTGTCCCTCCCGGTGAATCTCGCGCACGTGGTCAAGGTTTACGATCGCCGACCTGTGCAGCCGAATGAACTTCTTCGGATCCAACTTCGTTTCAAGCGCCCGAATGCTCTCCCGCAAAAGATGCCGCTTGCCGCCAGCGTGCAGACAGACGTAATAATCGGCAGCTTCGATCCACTCGATATCAGTCGCCGACACGACGGAAGCGGTGTTTCCACTTCTAGTCAGGAATCGCTGGGGCAGTTCAGGGTGAGACGCTGC
>JASHQK010000225.1 GCA_030039195.1 Candidatus Sulfotelmatobacter sp. | reverse complement strand
ATTGCCCGAGGAAGTTCCTGGTTGGGCACCTGCCGGGCGCACCACTGCGAGGAGCATTAGGGCAAACGCTGCAATTCGAAAGACGCAGATGTGCAAACCTCGCATGTCATCTCCTCATCCTAAACAAAAAACTTCTCCACTCGATCAAGTGTGATGCCATCAGTTCGCACCGCGGTCGATCCCTTATTACAAGGGGTTACTGTTACATCGTCAGGTAGAGGAATGAGCGATCTCTGCGCCATCAGCGATTCCTACTTTTCGTTTGCATGATCCGCGATAAGCCGGCACGAAGACCCTCCTGAAATGCCTTTGGGTCATCAATCCAGCTGTAATGTCCCGCATCACGAATGATCTTAAGCTGAACGTCTCCGGAGTCCTTCAAAGAAAGCCAAGTCGACGCCGCTGGATCGAAGAAGTCGGAATCTCCCTGGATGACAGTGATGGGTATCGGATGTTGTCTTAGCGTTGGTTCAATGTCCCATCGCGTCGGCAGAGAATCTCCAATCGCGTCGTCCACGGCGCCGTCGTAATAAACCCCGCCGCCCTGCAGTCGCCGCCAACGTTCCACATGAAACAAATTGACAGCCCCGAGTCCTTCAATCCTGAATTTCCAGGATTTCTGCTCCGCGCTCAACTGATCTGCCGGCACGTCACCTCCGAGTCCTTCGAGGTCTAGTACGGATTTCACCTCGGGCCGTTCGCGCATGCGACGCTGGCGTGATCTCATCCCGCCAACATAGTCCCGGAAAGACTTGCCAACAGGGATCTGCGGCGGACCGCTTGCCGCCAGCACAAGTCCAGCGACGTTTTCTGGGTGCGCCTGATAATACAGCAAAGCCAGCATCGTTCCCCAGGAGTGTCCGAACAGGATAGCCTTCTGTTCGCCTAGCGCGATCCGCAAGGTGTCCAGATCCTCGACCATCCTTACCGCGGTCAGGCTTTTAATCTGGTTCTCAGGAACAGGAGATAGCAGGCTGCCCCTCTGGTCATACAAGACAAACCGATAATGGCTGGATTCTGGTCGAACTGCGTCGACGAGGTAATTGAAATCATTCCCAGGCCCGCCGTGGAGCACCACAACGTCCGGTCCGTGTCCCAGGGAAGTTACGTACAGGTTCGCCTTTCCATCCGCAGCCGGCAGGTACCATACATTTTCCTGCAGCGTATCAAACACATCAGCGGTATGGGAGCTTGCCTCCGAGCGGCTCGGCATTACCCCGCTGTTATCTATCCCGCCGACATCCTGAGTCCACGAAAAACCTGACATCGCCGCGAAAAACACAAGCAGAACAATCGTCCGGCATTTCATATCCCGAGTCTCACACTCTGTTTACGCAAGCATTCGAGGTTAGGTTCCTTTCTTGCATTTGAAGTTCGCCTATGGCTGCGGGCTGCAGTAAACTCGTCGCCGCCTATCAACTGCGTGGTCTCAATGAACTGCTGCGTCCTCCATGTCGATCGCAGAGAGCGAGCAGAAGGAGGGCACGCGAGGTGGGTGGGAACCCAATGACGCCCAAAAAGGTCGGGAAACCCGCAATCACTATGCTGGTCAAACCAACCCGGAAATGGCATCAATGCAGCGTCGGGCCGACGCGATGGGGAAAACATTCTTCGACAAGTCGCCACCGCCCGCCAATCAACTCCTCGCCGCTCCAGTGGAACGAGTCAGCCTTGATTTCCGAGAATACCCACCTTATGGAACCCCCATCTGGCCGTTTCCCCTCGAGCACGATTCTGTCTTCCTCCCTGCGCCCGATTAGCGTTTGCACGTGTCTAGTGGGAGGGTCTGTCCAGAGAATTTGCCACGCGTCGATCTTCGGATCATAAAAACGAATCGTTGTGCCATACGTTCTCACTTCTCCGTCGGATCGCTCACTTTCGATCCATACATCCTGGATAGCCCGACCGCCCAGCACCCAGGCAAATTCGATGCTCCCTTTGTCAGTGACGCGGGCGCCATTGGCCGGGTATTCGGACCCCTGAAACTCCCACTTGCCTACAAACTGACCGAAGAGGGAAAGCTTGTCCCGATACTCTGCCGCGGGGCCGTCGGCCACCAATGAAGAGAAGGTTGTTTGTCCGCAACCGACCCGCAGAGGAATCAAAAGCACCAGTGTCAGCAAAATGTTCTTCAACATCTGCGCCTCCTTGCCTGTGGGCGTCAACGCCGATTAAGAGATGAAACCAGCCTGCTGTGCGCTTACACTGTTGCTTATAGTCAAGACCCGGAGAGAGAATCTTGGGGAAAATTGCTGCGAAAACCCTCGCGAGCGGCCAGGGATGGAATGTCACTGACCTAGTCTGCACCGCCGGGCCACGGGACCGTCCATTCGAAGAGCAGCATAAAGCATGGTCCATCTCCGTCGTGCTCCAAGGCTCCTTCCGGTATCGCTCCAGTGTTGGCAGCGCGATTATGTCCGCAGGGGCATGGCTACTCGGCCAGGGAGACCAGTATTTTGAGTGCTCCCATGAGCACGGCACGGGGGACCGCTGTCTGGCATTCCACTACACCCCGGAATTCATCGAAGAATGCGGCATGGCGCCATTTCGGACTGCTTCTATCCCTGCAATGCCACAGCTGTCGTCATTGACAGTCATGGCAGCAGTTGGTGTGGTGTGGCCGGAGCGGGTCTGTTTTGACGAAATGGCTAGCAACCTCGTCTGGACCGTGGGGGAGATCACTCATCCGAGTCGCAGTCGAGGCTCCGTGCCCGGGGCAGCGGACGAGCGCCGTATCTCTGCCGCACTCCGTTTCATCGAAGCACACGCGACTGAGCCACTGCCACTTTGCCTTCTCGCCTCGACTGCTAAAGTAAGCACGTTCCACTTTTTGCGCATGTTCCGGAGCGTCACTGGCCTGACACCACACCAGTACATTTTACGGATGCGCCTTCGCCAAGCGGCGATTCGACTGGGAAGCAGGACAGACAAGGTCGTTGAGGTCGGCGCTGCGACTGGCTTCGGCGATTTGTCTAATTTTAACCGCTTGTTCCGTGCCGAGTTTGGATTGAGCCCTGTTGCATATCGCAGGCTGTCACGAGCGTGAACACAGGCTTCTCCTTTCCATACGTGGTGAAGAAGTACAGCCGTTGACCTCTACTTCGATCCGAAGTTATGACGGATTCCGGCGGCTCACGATCTGGAGTCTCTCGAATGCATTCACCTCAGCATTCAAGGAACTGAACCCGATTTCTCAATTCAAGGCCACAGCCAAGCTGGGTGAATTCGTGGAATCCGGTTCTCACAATTGTTCTAGCCTGAGGAATTCAGTTACCCGGCTGTGCTGCGGCGCGGCGTTCCTCTCGAGCGACCAGCCTTCCGGATCTTTCGCTGAATCCATTCTTCGAGATCTCGCCAAACTACTTTTGTTCCGCCTGTCTGTTCACGAGCAAGACCCAGCACCTCTTGGAAAGACATCACGTGGAGGCCGAGCTTATCGCTCCTGACGAGACCCAGTAGTTGTTTCCAATGCTGTGTTGAAAGTACAGCCGGGAAAGGCAAATCCTTGTGATCTGCGTAAACCACAACAAACGTGCTCTTTCGGCCCTCTGCCGAACCGAGTTCGTGAGCGAGCACCAGATTGCGCATCCACTGATACCAGGGACCTTTGAAGGGACACGGTGCGTAGTCTTGCGTTGGATCCAGACGGAACACTTTGGGAATCACTTCCCAGTAGCGAATCCGCTTGGCGGTCAGGGCGCAGCGTGAACGCTCGGTTCCTTTGACGGGGTTTACCTGAAGCTCGTATCGTCCATTGCACTGCTTTTTCCCTTCATGCTTCCCACTGGAGAGGGGTAGGACCTGCGAGCAGCAACCTCCATCGGGCTCGGTGAACTTGCATTCAAAACAGATCACCGCCAGTGGGCTCGTGGCTAGTGCATCTACCTGGGTCTGCTTGCCGGATTCACGTAGCCGATTCTCTTTGTCCTCCCATTCAAGCTCTACGCTCCAGGGCCCGGCCGGAGGTAGGCCGAATCGCTGTGCGATGGTGCCCAGAATCGCGTCGCGTTCCTCCTGAGGCGCTTGTTTCAAGGTGCCAAAGAGGTCTATCGCAAGTGCCTGAGAAGAGTGAGACTTCCCGGTGTCACAGATCCCGCTTTCGATGTGCCATTTGAAGTCGTTCCAAGGTTCCACCGCCGCTCTCGCGGCCGGAAATATGTTCTCCTCGACTTGAGCGCGTATTTCAGGTTCCATTCGGGTCGAACCGCTTGCGTTGTCTTGCATGCGCTCATGCTACCACCCGTCAGCCTTGTGGGCTTGACTGGGAGGTTGCCATTCCTTGTACCGAAACGGATCGTAGAAAGCGTTAGAGAATCGATCGCACGACACCCCCGTCAGCCCGCAGGGCCGCGCCATCGGTCGCCGAAGACAATGGACTGCAGACGAAGACCACCAGTGCCGCGACTTCCTCTGGTCTTGCGAAGCGCTTTAGCAGAGATGTGGGACGAACGCTGCGAAACATCTCCTTCTCCACCGCGGCCATGTCTGTCTTCTGGTCTTGAGCCAATCGGCGGACAAAGTCGCTAACACCTTCCGATGCCGTGGGCCCTGCCAGTACGGTGTTTACCGTTACGTTCGTGCCCTCCGTCGTCTCCGCGAGTCCGCGCGAGATGGCGAGTTGTGCGGTCTTTGTCATCCCGTAATGGATCATTTCACTGGGAATCTGAACCGCGCTCTCACTGGATATAAATACAATGCGCCCCCAGTTGCGTTCTTTCATGCCAGGCAGATATTTCCGGCTTAGCCGCACTCCGCTCAACACATTCACCTCGAAAAAGCGCTGCCAATCCTCGTCACTGATCTGCTCGAACGGCTTCGGTTCGTAGATTCCCAAGTTGTTGACCAGAATGTCGAGTTGAGGAAAACGCTCAATCACCAAGCGAGCGCCGTCGGCGGTCCCAAGATCGGCCACGATCCCTTGCACTTTGCCTTGCACACCGGAGCTATGGATCCTCCTTACTGCAGCATCCACTCTCTTGTCGGTTCGTCCATTGACTATGACCGACGCGCCTTCGTTGCCTAATGTCTGCGCGATTGCGAAACCGATGCCAGCTGTGCTTCCCGTAACCAGTGCAGTCTTGCCGTTTAGGTGTAAGTTCATAAGATTCGATCCTGCCTCCTTTGAGACAATCCCGTGTGAATTCGTCCTCATCGCTTCGCTGGCTAGATGTTTCGAAGAGCCTTAATGAGCGGCGAAATATCCCAATAAGCTCTGTAGTACGTGATCTTGCCGTCTTCAATCCGGATATTTTCCGCAACATAGACGTCGTACTCGTTGTTGTTGGACAGACACTGGCCGTGTTCGTGCACAATGCCGACTGCTTCGGAACCATCCACGATCAACCGCAGCAGCTTGAACGAGAGCAAGCGCGCATACTTTGCCCAGACCTCGATACTGTTCATAGCCGCCGGCACACCGTGGTAGGTTCCCAGCCACGGCGCCAGATCGCTGACGCCGGGCGTCGATGGAATGTTTTCCCAGACAACGTTCTCATCCAACAAGACCTGAGCGTCCTGTATCCTGCCCTGCTCCAGGCTTGAGAAATAGGTTTCGGCAACCTGCCGTGGCGACAGCGGCGTTTGTGTCCCAATTTTCCCCGCGATAGTCACATTCGTCATTTTGCTCCTGCTTTTATGCCTTTCCGGTACCCGACGACTCTACTCAACCTGTAGAACGAAATTAACTTCCAGTTCCCCGTCCAGCAGCCCGACGATTGTCTTCCTGAGCTTCTGAAAATGCGGACTCGCTGCATGTTTATCGAGAGCGTCCTTGTCTTTCCACAATTCGTAAAAATAGAAACGCCCAGGGGCATCCGATGCATACAGCTCATACACCTTGCACCCTGGCTCTGCATGAGTCGGGGCTAAGACTGCTTGCAGGGCGTGCTTTAATTCCTCTTCTTTTCCTTGGCGGGCAGTCGCCCGCGCGATGATACGTATTTCCGGCATTGCAATTCTTGCTCCTTTTTCGGCTAAGCTTGATGCCCGACTCGCTTATGTCTCAGCTATCAAGCGGTGCGATAACGATCCAACCAATGGGCATAGGGTGCGGGAAGAACCCAGGCGGCTCGGTCCACGCTTAGCTCGCGGGCTGCACGATAGGGCCAATGAGGGTTTGCCAGCAGGGCACGGCCCAGCATCACCACGTCGACCTTGCGATCACGGATGAGACCGTCAGCCTGTGCGGGCTCGCTGATAAACCAGCTCGTTGCTGTCGGCAGGCTGGTTTCCTGTCGAACTCGCGCAGCAACCGGCGCTAGAAAAGCAGGACCCCAGGGAATCTTTGCCGTCGGAGTCGAAAATCCAATGCTGACGTCGATAAAGTCGAGGCCAAGAGTTTTGAGCCGCTTGATGAGCGCAATCGATTCATCGAGAATTTCTTTGTCGCGTCCGTCAAACTCAATCACGCCCAGGCGCGCGGTAAGCGGAAGATGATCCGGCCAAACTTTTCGCACCGCTTCAAGTGTTTCAAGCAGGAAGCGGCTGCGGTTTTCAAAGCTGCCCCCATATTCGTCCTGACGATGGTTGGAGTAATCGGAAAGGAAGCTCTGTGCCAAATATCCATGCGCAAAATGCAAAACCAGCCACTCGAACCCGGCGGCGGCGGCTCGCTTGGCAGCGGATACAAAATCCTCACGAACACGAACGATATCCGCAGTCGTCATCGCCCTCGGCACTCGTGGGAGGTTGGCTCCGAAGGCAATTGCGGAAGGCCCGATCGTTTCCCAGCCGCGCGGATCGCCCACGGGAATGTGGTCGTCGCCCTCCCATGGACGATTGGCGCTTGCTTTGCGTCCGGCATGGCCGATCTGAATGCCCGGCACCGCACTTGTCGCCTTGATGGCGCGAACTACCGGGGCAAAGGCTTCGGCTTGGCTGTCGTTCCATAGTCCCGGACATCCGGGAGTGATCCGTCCTTCTGGAGAAACCGCAGTAGCCTCGGCGATCACAAGCCCCGAACCACCACGCGCGAGACCGGCGAGATGAACCTGATGCCATTCATTGATGACGCCGTCGTTGGCGGAATACTGGCACATTGGCGACACGGCGATACGATTTTTGAGGGTAACGCCCTTGAGAGAGAACGGCTGAAACAAAAATGTCATAGTTGCTTCTTTCTCGAGCCAACCCGGGGGGGTTGGTTCGTTTTATAGCGTTCCATTACCGAGTGGTGTGCGGCCGGTCCTACTTCCCTGCAACTTCTCGTCGAGCCAGTCGAGCATCACCTGGTGCGCGCGGGACATAGCCCCCATGTGGCAGTGATCTCCCGCCCCCTCCGCGTCCGTCAGCAACACGTGAACCTTGTCGCAAGACAAGCCGTCCAGAACGCGCTTTGCCTGATTCTTCATGAAGTGATCGTTTTCTGCTTCAAGAACGAGCGTTGGGCACTTGATCCGGTCGAGAACTCCCTCAACCGTGTAGAGCTTCGTCCGCCGCAGATAGTCCGCATAGGACGACGCACCAAACGTCCACACTCCGTTCAGCAACCCCCATCGCATCGACCGGTTCTTGGCCATCATCATTTCGAGAAGCGGCAAGGCAACGTCGTCACGCTCACTCTCGATCCAGTTCAGGAGGAACGGTGGCATCGCCGGTGTATGCGATTCGTAGAAGTTGAACATCGCGTCGTCCAAGATGAGCGCGTTCAAGCGCGGCTCGAAGGCGGCGGCCCGCGCACACAGGTAACCGCCCAAGCTGTAGCCGAAGAGCGCAAGCTGGCTGATCTCGCGACGCGCCTTGGCGAAGTCAACGACCGGGGTGATGACGGCCTCCCAGTCCGGTCGGAAGGTCAGCCCCTGATCCCGGATCGCTGCGCCCTGTCCAGGGCCGTCGAACGCCAGGACGTTGTATCCGCGGCCCAGGGCTGCAGCCGCAATCGCGAAGTACCCCTCCTCCAGGGTTGAATCGAACCCGCTGTTGTAGATAACGGTGGGGCGCGCGACCCCGGTGTTGTCGACAAGAAACAAATATCCGGGCAGAGTCGTACTCGTGTAGGTGATCTTGATCGGTTCAACCGGGCCATCCATCAACTTTGTCGCCGCAGCGAAGGTCTTCCACGATAGACCGAAGAGCTCCTTAACGGCGGGGTCCTGCGTCGGGTTTTTGCGCAAGAAGAACTCGGCTGTTCTGAAGTAGTTGGACGCGCGGAGAAAGGCTTCGCGGGCGCTGACGCGATGCCCGCGCGCGAGCGACGCTTCCGCCAAGGACTGTGCTCTGGCTCCGGCGCCTGCCCATTCTCGCTGCCAAGCGTCCTCGGTACCTGCGCTTCCGATGGCGTTCGCGATGGCGAGGACCTCCCCTAGGTCGGCGCCACCATAGTTTGCGAAGCCGACGGCGCGGAGGGTTTCGAAAGAGAATGCGTCGTCTTCGAACAGGAACTTCGTCATTTGGCGTCTCCGTAGATCGTCGATAGTCGCATTCGTTATTTTGTGTCTCCTTTTATGCGTTTTATGCGTTCATGCGGCGAGAGGTAAAGCCGCAGTTTGGGGTTTCATCGCGCAAATCAACTTCCTGTTCACAAACTCCTGGATGCCGAGGCTGGAAAGTTCCTTGCCGTATCCAGACCGCTTGATTCCGCCGAAGGGCAGTTCCGGTGCGCTGATAAACGGATAGTTGACAAAGACCATGCCGGTCTCGATGCGGCTGGCAACTCGCTTGCCGTGCTCGATGTCGGACGTGTATACCGATCCGCCCAGGCCAAAGGGAGAGTTATTGGCTAAGGCAATCGCTTGCTCCTCGTCTTTTGCTGGGAAAAACAGAGCCACCGGCCCAAAGAACTCCTGGCGGAAAGCGGGGTTCTCGGGCGTGACGTCGGTGAGGATCGTCGGCTGCATAAACGTGCCCAGGTGGCCGATACGATCCCCTCCAGTGAATACTCGCGCGCCGTGAGCAACAGCTTCGCGGACTTGCTTTAGCAAGAGTTCAAGCGCAGTTTCAGAAGACAATGGGCCCAACGTAGTGCTTTCATCCAGTGGGTCACCTGGTTTCAGTTGCGCCAGCGCGTCACGAAACGCATTGAGGAACTGTTCGGTCCGCGATCCCACAACGATGAAACGCTTCGCGCCAATGCAGGTTTGCCCCGCATTGCCCATGCGGCCCAGAACTGCCATCTTGACAGCGAACTCAAGATCGCAATCCTCCAGCACGACGAAGGCATCGCTTCCACCCAGTTCCATCGTCGATCTCTTCAGATTCTTGCCGGCGCGAGAGGCCAGCGATTCACCCGCCTGTACCGATCCGGTAAGGGCTACGCCTTTGGTCCGCGGATCATCCAGCAACCTCCCGACCTGATCGCTTGAAACAAAGAGATTCGTGTAGACGCCATTGGGCGCTCCGGCATCGGTGAAAAGTTGCTGGAAGGCGAGAGCGCATTGCGGCACGCTGGACGAGTGCTTTACCAGAAGGACGTTGCCCGCCATCAAGTTCGGAGCGGCAAAGCGCGCGAGCTGGAAGTAGGGGAAGTTCCACGGTTGAACGCCAACCAGAACTCCGAGCGGAGAAGATTCCAGGTGCGCCTCACCCATCGCGGTTGCGATGCGCTGCGGTGCGAGAAACTCCTCCGCACGATCGGCAAAATATTGGAAAATCGCCGCGCTCATCGCTACTTCGTCGCGGCCTTCCGAGATCCTTTTCCCCATTTCAAGGGCGGCAAGGCGAGCCAGATTCTCCTTACGCTCCAGCATCAGGGACGTGGCCCGTCCTACGACCTTGGCACGATCCCGGAAAGTTGTCTTAGACCATACGTCATGAAAGGTGTTGTCAGCTCTAGCCACCGCGCTTTCCATCTGCGCATCGGTAAGCTGGTCGAAACTTTTCAGTAACTCACCGTTGAATGGATTAATGCTTTGATATGCCATGAGGTTCTCCTTATTCTTACGATGTTCTCCTTTAC
>JASHQK010000224.1 GCA_030039195.1 Candidatus Sulfotelmatobacter sp. | reverse complement strand
TCGCGATCGTGATGCCGCGTGCCTTCTCTTCCGGCGCGTTGTCGATCGAATCAAACGACCGGAACACGATCTTGGGATTGTGCTTCTGCAACACCTTCGTGATCGCCGCCGTCAACGTGGTCTTGCCATGATCGATATGCCCGATCGTCCCTACGTTGCAGTGCGGCTTCGTCCGTTCAAATTTTTCCTTTGCCATTTCCTTAGCCTCTAGCTCCTAGCTTGTAGCTCAAAACCTGAATCGCCGTCGGACTCGTAATAGGCACCAACGAATTCCTGTTTCTCAATCAGTTCGTCAACTACCCCTCGATCGAACTCTGCAATCTCTTCCGCAGATCGATCGCGAAATCTTTCAAACCAGCGATGCCAACTCCAGAAATCCCGAACTCGATACTTCCCTTCGACAACCGACTCACAATTCACTTCGGTTGCGATGTACCCCTGAGTTTTCCTCAGGAAGCGAGCCCAGAGTCCGTCCGGCCCAAAAATTTCTCCAAACTCTACCCGCTTACCTTCCCGGACCCAGAACCTGCGGTCGACGACGAACCGCGGCGCTCGGAGTCACTTCGCCGTTCCCTGTACCTTGGCGATGATTTCCTCCGCGACCGATCGCGGAGCCTCCTCATAGCGCGCAAAGTGCATCGAGTATTCCGCGCGGCCCTGCGTCGACGAACGCATGTGGGTCGCATAACCAAACATTTCCGCCAGCGGAACGATCGCCTTGATCACCTGCGATCCGGCGCGATGTTCCATGCCTTCAATGCGTCCGCGGCGCGAGCTCAGATCGCCCATAATCGTTCCGGCGTAATCTTCCGGCGTGACAACTTCGACCGCCATCACCGGCTCGAGCAGTACCGGAGACGCTCTGCGTGCCGCCTCTTTGAACGCCATCGATCCGGCGATCTTGAATGCCATTTCGTTTGAGTCGACTTCGTGATAGCTGCCATCAAACAGCGTCGCCTTCACGTCGACCATCGGATATCCGGCGAGCACTCCGCCTTCGAGCGCCTCCTGAATACCATGGTCCACCGGCTTGATGTATTCCTTGGGCACCACGCCACCGACGATCTCGTTGACGAATTCGTATCCCTTGCCTGGTTCTTGCGGATCGAGATAAATCTTCACGTGCCCGTACTGGCCGCGACCGCCGGTCTGACGAATGTACTTACCTTCCGCCTCAGAGTGTTTACGAATCGTCTCCCGATACGCAACCTGCGGCTTGCCCACATTGGCCTCGACCTTATACTCGCGCATCATGCGGTCGACGATGATTTCCAGGTGCAGTTCGCCCATACCGCTGATGATGGTCTGCCCGCTGTCGGGATCAGTGTGAACCTTGAAGGTGGGGTCTTCCTGCGCCAGCTTGCCCAGCGCCATGCCCATCTTTTCCTGATCAGCTTTCGTCTTGGGCTCAACCGCAACGGAAATCACTGGGGCTGCAAACTCAATCGATTCGAGCGCGATCGGATGATCTTCGTTGCAGATCGTGTCGCCGGTGGAAACGTTCTTCAGCCCGACCGCCGCGCAGATATCGCCGGCGAGAATCTCGCTGATCTCTTCGCGCTTGTTGGCATGCATCTTCATCAGACGACCAATGCGCTCAGTCTTTCCCGTGCGCACGTTCAGCACGGAATCGCCGGTCTTCAACTGTCCAGAGTAAACGCGAATAAAAGTCAGTTGACCGACGAACGGATCGGCCATAATTTTGAACGCCAGCGCCGAAAACGGCTCTTTATCGTCCGGCTTGCGGCTGATTTCCTTACCAGTATTGGGGTCTTTGCCGTGAGTCTCGCCGACATCGAGCGGCGAAGGCAGATAATCAACCACCGCGTCGAGCAGCGGCTGGACCCCTTTATTCTTAAATGCGGTACCGACAACCACGGGGAACAGCCTCAACTCAATCGTCGATTTCCGTAGCGATTTCTTCAGCTCGTCAGCAGAAATCTCTTCGCCCTCGAGAAACTTGTGCAGAATCTCGTCGTCGTTTTCTGCGATCGTCTCGACTAGTTGCGCGTGGAACGCTTCCGCTTTCTTTTTTAGTTCGGCGGGAATCTCTTCCGTCTCGTACTCGGCGCCCATGGTCTCGTCTTTCCAGATGATCGCCTTCATGGCCATGAGATCAACGACGCCTTTGAACTTGTCTTCCTGGCCGATAGGGATTTGAATCGCGATCGGCTTGGCACTGAGGCGCTTGCGAATGGTATCGATGGCATGCTCGAAATCGGCACCCATCTTGTCAATCTTGTTAATGAAGCAAATGCGCGGGACGCCGTATTTGTCGGCCTGGCGCCATACTTTTTCCGACTGCGGCTGCACACCATGCACAGCGTCAAACACCGCGACGGCGCCGTCGAGCACACGCAGCGAGCGCTCGACCTCGGCCGTGAAATCGACGTGGCCGGGAGTATCAATAATGTTGATGCGAATGTCGCGCCAAGTGCAGGTCGTGGCGGCAGAGGTGATCGTGATGCCGCGCTCCTGCTCCTGCTCCATCCAATCCATGGTCGCAGTGCCTTCATGGACCTCTCCGATGCGGTGCGTCCGTCCCGTATAAAACAGGATGCGCTCCGTCGTCGTGGTCTTACCGGCATCGATGTGGGCCATGATGCCGATGTTCCTGCAACGCTCTAATGGGACTGTTCTTGGCACGACTTAATTCTCTTTCCGGGCTCCGTAAATCAGCTGTTAGCTCTCAGCCTTCAGCTATCAGTTAAATCTTGTCATCCCGAGGCGCTCTTTGCGCCGAAGGACCCGTGCAACTTCTTACCACCGATAATGCGCGAAGGCCTTGTTCGCTTCCGCCATGCGATGCACGTCTTCTTTTTTCTTGATGGCGGCGCCCTTCCCTGTAGCGGCGTCCAGCAATTCGTTCGTCAACTTGTCAACCATCCCTTTTTCGCCGCGTCCCCGGGCGTAGGTAATCAGCCAGCGGATCGCAAGCGACGTTCTGCGGTCGGCATTCACTTCGACGGGAACCTGATAATTTGCGCCACCGACGCGCCGTGTCTTAACTTCGAGCAGCGGCTTGCAGTTCTCGACGGCCTTCGTGAACAGCTTCAGCGCCGTGTCGCCGCCCTTCGACTCCAGCTTGGTCAGCGACTCGTAGAAGATGTTCTCAGCGGTCGAGCGCTTGCCCTGCCACATCATCGAGTTGATGAACTTCGTCACCAGATCCGAGCCATACACAGCATCGGCTGCGACGGTCCGCTTTGCAATGTGTCCTTTGCGAGGCATTTAGCTTCTAGCTCCTAGCCGCTAGCTTCTAGCTAGCAGCTCAAGGCCGACGACCAACGACCGACGACCGCTTTTATCCCTTTTTCGCCCGCTTCGCACCATATTTCGAGCGCCCTTGCTGCCGATTAGCGACGCCCACTGCGTCGAGCGTGCCCCGAATCACGTGATAACGCACGCCCGGCAGATCCTTCACGCGGCCGCCGCGGATCAGCACAATCGAGTGCTCTTGCAGATTGTGGCCAACGCCCGGAATGTACGTGGTGACTTCAATGCCATTCGTCAGCCGGACACGGGCGACTTTTCGCAACGCGGAATTCGGCTTCTTCGGAGTCTGCGTGTATACGCGCGTGCATACGCCGCGCTTCTGCGGACATCCCTGCAGCGCCGGACTCGCCGTCTTGTACCGCGGACGCCTCCGGCCTTTTGCCACCAACTGATTGAATGTAGGCACTCTTTCCTGCTCCTTAGCCGCGCAGCCAGCACAAACTTCTGCCACGCGCACTTGCTGAATCTTTCATGCGCAACCGCAGGCATGACCGGCTCAAAACCGACCATTACTTCTCACCGCGCACGTCAATGCCGGAGAGAGATTCTGGATTCCGATTCAGACTTTCGCTGCCGACGGTGGCACCCGGCCAAAATTGCGGGGGCGCTCCGTTTCGTCAGCCTTGCTCTGCATATCCTCCCGCATAAGGACGGAAGGCACCGCAGGCACGTTTCAGCGAGGAAGTCTCCGAACCACAACACACATTCGGAAACGCATTTCTCTAAAGCTTTCGTGTGAGGGCGACAGACACACCGACAACACTCCCCACCACACACAGCAAGCCTGGATGAACTCGCGGAACTTTTACAATATAACAAGCTCCTTCACACATCGTCAACTTACGATTTCGCATCACAGGCTCACAGGCGGCTCTAGCCGGCTCCTCAGGGCGGGGAGTAATGGGCGTGCGGCTCGGATGCAACCGCCTCAACTTGCCGATTCCAGCGGTAGCTTCTAAACTACAGCTTTTCCAAATCATTCTGAGCGGCGCGCGTTCGAATTCCGACAAAAAACGCGGCCCGAAACTTGAAGAGGGTGCATGGGAAGGTTGCGTTGTAGCGAGTACGCGTTGGCGGGAGTGATTTTTGTTCTGTTCGCAATCACCGGCTGTGGCGGTCATAGACCGGCGGGAACCTCACCTTACCCCGCCAAGATCACGCTCACTCCCTCCGTGACCATTTCGCTCCAGCTGGGCAGCGCGATCAGGTTTACGGCCTCGGCTCAGAACGGCACCGGGAACAATATTTCCGCGACCTTCACGTTTGATTCCAGTGACACCTCTATTCTCAATATCGCTCCCAACGGTGAGGCCTGTGCCGGCCACTGGGATATCACCGACACGGTTTGCACCCCCGGCAACGTGGGAGTCGTTTATGTCACCGCGTCCGCGTTGAACAACGTAAGCCGCCCGACGATCGTGTTCGTCCACCAGCCCATCGATCAAATTGTGGTTAGCGGAATTCTGCCGCTCAACCAGTATGTTCAGGAGCCCTGCCTTTCCCAAGGACAGACCATGTACGTCCAGGCCCAGGCTCTGAACCAAGGCATCGACATCACCAGCACGGTCGGGCCTTTTACCTGGACTGCGAACAACAGCACCGTTGTCACGCTTACTCCGATCATCACGAACTTCACCTACAATGTGCCCACAGATCAGGCCATAGCCACTGCCGCAACCCCTGGCATCACACAGATCTATGCCAGCGCGAGTGGAGTAACCAGCAGCTCGTTCCAGCAGCCGCAATATACTAACTCTGTGGGCGTGCTTTCCCCTGTTCTGGACTTTTTCGAAACTTGCCCGATCCAGAACATCATGCTGGAGGTCGGCTCGGGCTCTCAGTTGACCAACCAGACGAGTTTCGTCGCCACCAAGGGTACCTCGGAAACACTCACGGCCGTTGCAACGGATGTAATGGGAAACAGTTCCCTGGTGGGAACGAATACTCGAGCCACTCTCACCAAGACTCCTCTGACATGGACTTCGTCTCAGCCACCCGTAGTGACAGTACCGACGGGATGTACCCTCTCCTGCACAGTCACCACTCCCTCGCCCGGAGCGGCAACGGTTACGGCGTCATGTTCCCCACCCAGCTGCAACGTGGGTTTTCCCTACATTCCGCCGTCGCTGGCGACTCCGAGCGCACTGGCCGCTTGCGCCAATTTTTTCCAGTTGCCCACAGCGTCAACCGCCAGCTGTACGCAGTTCATCCCCGTTCCGGTTTACTCTTCGCCTTTCTGCGCAAACGCACTGACTGGGACCCAGTGCACGCCTTCAACACCTCCAGTTCCACCTGCGGTCGCCGGTCTCGTAACGGGAGCCACTTCGGCCGCGTCCGTGCTGGCGACCAGCACGGGGTGCGCGTTCGTAAACCCGGTTCTTTGCACCACTGCGCTTTACAATCTTTCCACCAACAAGCCGGTCGCCGGGAGCGAAAATCTGCTGCCTTCCTCGCCCACTTCCCTGATGTTCGATCTGGCTGGTGACAAGGCTTACATGGGCAGCGAAATTACTGCCGTTGCCCTTAATCCGGGGAGCATTGGTTCCTCTTCCAGCGCATTCGGATCGCTGGGAACCGTGACAGGACAGATCATCGCCATCTCGCGTAATGGAAGTGTCGCCATATTCTCGGACACCACCATCAAGCCGAATCAGGTGTTCATCGTGAATACGACGACAGCCAGCGCACCCACAGTTACTGTGTTTCCAATTCAGGGCGCAACCGCGGCCGGATTTTCGCCTGACGGGTTGGAGGCTTTTATTTACGGCCTCGATAGCAACGGCAACCCGAACTTGTACGTGTATTCAACCCTGGAGGGACTCCAGGCCCTCCCGTTACCGTCGGGGACGAATGTGAACTCGATTGCGTTCTCCAGTAATGGAGCATTCGCCTATGTGGTCGAGACTTCCGATCCGAGCCTGCCGGGAAGCGGTCCCGGGTTCAGGGTGTACAACACGTGCCAGCTAACGCCGGGAATCGCGACGACTCCACCGCCCAATCTGGGGGGTCCGCCAACTCCCGTGTCACAGATCATTCCTCTGACGGCAACTCCGGTTTCCTTCATGGTGCTGCCAGACGGAATCCATTTCATCGCCATGGAGAATGGGGGAACATTCGACTACATCACGGCCACAGTGACCGGAATTCCTCCGGCTACGATCACGGACACGGCATCGTCGCTTTGTCCGATGTTTGTCAGTCACACCGTGCAATCGCTGAGCCTGGAGCAGGGACCGATCCAGCCCCTCAATTTCTTCATGTCCGCTGATGAAAGCCTTATGTACGTTGTCGCCGGCAACCGCTCGAGCGTTCTCGTGTATAACTTCCCGACCGGTTCCACCACCAGCATCCCGCTGATAAACGACGCGCTTCCCGTGCAGGCTGGTATGTCAGCCGATGCCGGCACGGTCGTGGTCGCAGGCAGCGACGGTTACCTGCACGTCGTGACGACGTCTCTCGGCGGCAACGACATTCTTCAGATCCCAATCCCGAACCTGCCGGACTTCTACAACCCGTATTGCACCTTTACTCCGGCGGCCGGGCCGTGCGCGTTCAATCTAATGGCAGTAAGGCCGTAGCACTCCTCGGGGCTTTCACCTGCGTCATTCCGAACGCCCGCGCTTTCACCAGCGGGCGGAGGAATCTCGCGCGCAACGACTGCGGGGCCGTACTCAGGTAAAGAGCGAAAGAAGGTTAAGCGCTTCTCTCCAGTTCTTTTCCCACGCTGTCGAGCACACCGTTCACGAATTGCACGGACTCGGGACTGGAGAATTTTCGGGCAATCTCGAGCGCTTCGTTGATGACGACTGCGCGAGGAGTATCCGGATAAGCAAGCAGTTCGGCGACCGCGGCGCGCAGCAGATTGCGGTCGACCGCAGCCATGCGCTCCATGCGCCAGTGCTCGGCGTGGCGTTCGATGAGCTTGTCAATCTCGTCTCCGCGGTCTTTGGCCACGCGGAAGAGATCATCCGCAAAGCCACGCACTTCGGCGCTCGCCGTTCCATGCTCGGCCCAGAACGTGCGCCGAACGTGGTCGGCATCCTGCTTGCCCATGTCCGACTGGAAGAGCATCTGCAGAGCCAGTTCGCGGGATTTGCGGCGGGTGCCCATGAAAAGCAGCCGTCAGCCCTCAGCCGTCAGCTATCAGTTAAGAGCATGACGAGTTCGGCTGCTCCAGTTTACAGGAAGCCACGAAGGAATCAGTGTGCGATGAACACTAACGGGTTCACCGTTTTCGCTTTGCCGAGGGCCGTCTTGGCGCGGCTCGGACTTTCTGATCGCTCTTAGATTTGCTGCGGTCCGAGGTCTGAGGCCTGGCGTCGCTTTTGCTGACAGCTGACGGCTGAGAGCTGATAGCTGATTTTAGCGACGCCATTTCCACCGCGGCAAGAGCGGCTTCGAATCCCTTGTTACCCATCTTCAGGCCGGCGCGATCGATCGCCTGTTCGAGCGTGTCGCAGGTGAGAACGCCAAAAGCGTGCGGCACGCCAGTTTCCTGCGCGGATTGGCCGATCCCGCGCGTGACTTCATTAACGATGACGTCGTAATGAGCAGTGTCGCCGCGGAGAAGACATCCCAGACAGATAATCGCATCGTATTTCTTGGTGAGAGCAAGCGTGCGGGCGGCGGCAGGGATCTCGAAAGAGCCGGGGACACGAACGATGTCGATGTCTTTTTTGTTCGCTCCGGTTTTTAGCAAACCGTCGCAAGCGCTGGTGAGCAATCGCTCGGTAATAAATGAATTAAATCGGGAGACCACGACGGCAAACCGCTTGCCAGAGGCATTAAGTTCGCCCTCGATGGAACGAAGCCTAGCCTCAGGAATGCGCTCGATGTTCAGTTTGCTTTTCTCTGCGATCTTTGTGTCCTCTGTGCTATGCCCCTGTCATCCTGAGGCGCGCGCTTTGCGCCGAAGGACCTATGCGTTCTGCCGGCACCAGCAAATTGCATAGGTCCT
>JASHQK010000223.1 GCA_030039195.1 Candidatus Sulfotelmatobacter sp. | reverse complement strand
GTGGAAGCGCAGCTTCCGGCACCCCGAACTTGGTGTGATGTCGCTGGAAAAGACGCTGGCGCTCTATGCCTGGCACGGCCGGCATCATGTGATGCAGGTCATGTCGCTGCGCGAGCGAAATGGCTGGTAACTCGCGAGAAAGTCTCGGGCGCGCAGCGATCAGAACCCCATGATGAGGAACACGAACCTGGAAGTGTGCATTCAGCACGCTTTCGTGAAAGTCAGAAACGGCCTGTGGATGAACAATCTCCGCTACGATCGGTTCAAGATCCGCACGACGAATAATATCGATACGTGCTGAACTTCGGCCACATGGTACGGATCGGCAGCCCTCTGCCTCCGGTAAAGCCGCCTTGAGTGAAATCCGGATTTTGCAACAACTAGCCCGTTCCCGAGCGCATTCCAGTTGAATCAGGCCAGTTGTGCGGTTAGACTTCGCCGATGCGAATCGCACCGATTTTTCAGCGTGTGTTCGGTGGAATTTATGGAAAACCGTGCTGGAATGTGAAGCCGGGTTGGGGTTCGTTCCTGACTGTTGAGTTCGGCAGACCTCACCTAGAAGTTCGCGAGCCGATAGTCGCCAGCAAAGCGGCGTCGCCGAAGCTGCGAAAGCTGTATGCTCGCCGGGATGTTTTCGTCCATGGTGAGTGGCATATCCGCATCGCCGACTGCGCGTGGGAGGTTCTCTCGAACGGCAGACATGTCGGAAACGGCTCGACCAAACAGAGCATGCGGCGTGCCGCTCGACTGCTAGATGGCCAGAGATTGATTCAGTTTTCATTCATACCCAAAAACGTGCAGTCTGTGTTTGATTTTGACCTCGGCGGAACTCTCAGAACGAGGTCCTACGACAGAAGAGGCGAGCAATGGATATTGTTCACGCCGGACGGAAAGGCTTTGACCCTGCGGGCCGATCGTCGCTATCAGTACATCCGCTCGAATCTACCCCGAGACAAAGGCGCGTGGAAGCCCGTGCTCAAATGACGCTAACAGGCCTTTTCACTCACGTCACTCCCAGCTTCCACAGCGAATAGCTCGCCGCCTCGCGCAGCACCGCGATCGCGCGCTGCGTCCAGCTGTGTGGTTTGGAATCGAGGCGTGGCGCGGCATACACCGGCCCTACGCCTTCGTGCTCCAGCAGCCTTCGAATGCGGAAGACGTGATACGCGTCGCTTACGGCTACGCAACTGTGCAGGCCGTTCGCGTGCATGATCACAGCCACGCGCACGGCCGATTCCGCCGTGTCGCGGCCCTGGGTTTCGGCAATCAAGCGGCTCTCGGGAACCCCGTGATGCATCAGGTAATCGTGTCCCACGCCGCCTTCGCTGTAGCTGGGATCGGCTGCGGCGCCGCCAGTCGTGATCACGACCGGCGCAATCCCGCGCTGGAACAATTCCAGTGCGTGATCGAGCCGGGCGCGCAGCACGGGCGAGGGATGGCCGGAGTACTCGGCGGCTCCGAAAACCACGATCGCATCCGCCGGTTGGATTTCTTCAAGATACGAGGTATGAACAATTTGTACCGCGGCGATGGCAACGAAGGCGGCGAACCACACCGCCAGCGCGATCAGCAGCGCGAGGCCCAAGCGAGCCAACAGGCGCGGCTTGGCCGATTCGCCGGGCATCGTGTCGAGTTCTCCGTGCGGCGAGTTCGCTCCCCGTTGCTCGGCCAGATCGCTCAATGCAGGTTAGAAGGTCATCCTTGGGCAAAAAAGCTCGAGATCTGCTCCGCGGGAATCGCGCCTTCGCGAATCACCCGCCAGCGCGCGCCGTCATCGGTCAGATCAACAATGGTCGAAGCAACGTCACGCGGCGAAGCACCGCCATCGACAATCACATTGATTCGCCCGTGCAGTTGATCCCTGACCTGCTCCGCGCTGGTGCATTCCGAAGCCCCGCTCAGGTTCGCAGAAGTCGCCGTGATCGGAATCGCCGCGGCCGTGACCACTGCCAGCGGAATCTTCGCATTCGGCACCCGGATCGCGACATTTCCCGTGTTGGCTGTGACCTTAAGCGGCAATCTCGACCCGGCTTTCACGATGATCGTCAGCGGTCCCGGCCAGAACTTGCGCGCCAGCGCATAGAATTCGTCCGGCAGATCTTTGGCAAGTTCCTCAGCCTGCTCGACGCTTGCGATGAGCAACGACAGAGGCTTGTGGCGGGAACGCGTCTTGATCTCATAGACTTTGTCAACGGCCCGCAGGTTGAATGGATCGGCGGCGAGGCCGTAAAAGGTGTCGGTGGGCATACCCAGCACTTCGCCGCAGCGAATCTGATCGGCGGCGTACTTGATCAGCGAAATTTCTGGATTGTCACAATTGATTTTAACGATCTCGGCGCGCACGGCGGCGCTACCTCCCGGTTCGCTTCATGATTTTACTGGTTTGAACCGCTAAAACTATCATAATACGGCAAAAAGGGAAGCTGCGGTGAAGGACGGTAGCCTCCTAAACTTAAATGAACGACGAAGGACCCGAAAGAACACGAAGGCTGCAGCTCCTTCTTCCTTCGTGCGCCTTCATGCCGTTTGTGGTTGATTAGGATACTGCAGAAGAGCGGATATGATAGTGTGGCGTGCCCCAGCCGCGAGCAGCGCAGTGTGAAAGCCCGGCACAGGACTGTTTACCGAACTTCGTGGCGGCTTCCGCTGGTCGGAGAATCCAAGCTCCAGCCGCGAAGCGGCGGAATGCGACAGCCGGGCACGCCAGTGCCGGGAAAACGACAGCGGAAGAAAACGAGTCCGCAAAGCGGACGGCACGAGTTGCATAGCAGAAGTCGAAGCGGCAGCTGATGAAGCAAAACGAAAAATCATCTCCCGAAACCCGCTTGCGCCGCGTCGAAGGACGCCACAATGCCCTCATCAAGCGCCTGCGCCAGGCCTTTGCCCACGCCGAACTGACTGACGAAGGCGATTGCGCCATCGAGGGCGTTCACGTTGTCGAAGAAGCCATTCGCAGCGGCCTGCGGTTTCGTACGATTCTTTTCCGTGAATCGGCGCAGGCATTGGCCGCACGTTTCTTGCCTCAGATTGGATCGCATGTCGAAACGCTGCTCGTCCCCGAGAGAATCTTCGACAGCGCTGTGCCCAGCGAGAGCCCGCAGGGAATAGCAGCGCTGGTTCGCTTGAAAGAATTTTCGCTGGATGATCTTTTCGAACGCATTGAGCTCGGACCGATCGTCGTTATCGTTGGATTGCAGGATCCGGGAAATCTCGGAACGATTCTCCGCTCGGCCGAAGCCTTTGGCACCGCGGGCGTGATTCTCGGTGAGGGAACCGTCAGCCGCTTCAACTCGAAAGTCATTCGCGCCTCGGCGGGGTCGTTGTTTCGATTGCCGGTCGTATCGGGGAAAGTTGCCGGATTGGATGCGATCGTTGCCGAACTGCGGGCAAAACAAGTGTGCCTGCTCGCGACTTCCTCGCACAAAGGCACGCCGCTCGATCAAGCTGCGCTGACGAGTCGATTGGCAATTTTCATCGGCGGCGAAGGCGCGGGCCTGCCGAAATCTGTGATGTCGCAAATGGACGAGACCATCGCCGTTCCGCATTCTCCGCGCGTGGAATCACTGAATGCCGCCGTGGCCGCGAGCATCGTCCTGTATGAAGCGGCGAGGCAGAGAAGACCGTAGTTGAGAATCGGCCGGCCGGGAGTCGTGCTCAGCTCGTCCCCGGGAAAAGTCCTCACGCTTTGTTTTCGTCAACAACGTACGATCACCGCGTCCTTAAGCCAGTCACGGTGCCTAAACACGTATGAGAACTCTACCCAAAGCGCCGCCCTCTTGCCATGTCCGACTGGACATCCGCGCGGACTGGCCAGAAAAAAACGCCGCCAGGAACTTCTGCGTAGGGTTCGACTTGCGCTGTGGCATAGAATGTTGTGCGCGTGCAGACACTGATGAACTCCACAATCCGTTCGAAAGAGTGGGAAGGCCGCACAGTCAGCGGGAGATTTCCGCTCCGGCAGTGGCTCGCTTCCTCCGACCACAGCTCAGTTTTTCTCACCGAGCAGGCGGGAGAGAAAGCGGCGATCAAGTTTCTCCCCGCTGATTCCGACGCGGATGCGGAGCGTCAGCTGGCGCGATGGCGCACTGCCGCACAACTCTCCCATCCCAACCTGATTCGCGTGTTCGAATGCGGTCGTGCGCAAATGGATGGCCACGATTATGCCTACGTGGTGATGGAGTTCGCCGACGAAGATCTTTCGCAAATCCTGCCGCAACGTCCGCTGGCGCCGGCGGAGGTCGCCGAGTTGCTTCCTCCGCTGCTGAGCGCGCTCTCGTATTTGCATGCCCAGGGACTTGTGCACGGACGCATCAAACCCTCGAACGTGCTGGCCACTGGCGATCAGCTTAAGCTTTCCGCAGATCCTGTCTTTTCCTTGTCGGCTGGCGATTCGCGCAAACCGCGAAGAGATGTCTATGACGCGCCGGAAACCGCGGCCGGGATTTTCTCTCCCGCGAGCGATGTCTGGTCGGTCGGAGTGACACTCTACACAGCCCTGACGCAGAATTTGCCCGAGGAAAATGCGAAGGACGACCCCGCGGCGGCAACTTCGATTCCAGAGCTGTTCGGCGGCATCGTGCGTTCCTGCCTGCAACTCGATCCGCGGCGGCGGAATTCGATTGCCGAGATCCGCGCGCTCCTGCAACCTGAGAGTGCCGCACCACCAGGCGATATCTCGGGGGAGAGTTCCACCCCGCGCTGGCGCGGAAGCCGCATTGTAGCGAGCCTCTCCATTCTCGCTACCGCAGTGGTGATCGCTTTGCTCGTTTTTTTCTGGGGCCGAGGGGGCGAGTCGCCGAACTCAGCTTCCACCTCTTCACCGCCGCAGGCGCAGACTTCCCAGCAAGCTGCGCCGCCAGTTTCCGGGCCGCAGCAGACAGCAATGCCGGCGAGCCAGAGTTCGCAAGGCTCTGTTCTGCTCGAAGTTCTTCCTGATATGTCGCAGAGCGCAAGGAACACAATTACCGGCAAAATCCGCATCGTGGCGCGCGTCGAGGTCGACTCGTCCGGCAAAGTGACGCACGCCAGGTTGACCACATCCGGTCCCAGCCAATACTTTGCGCGCAAGACGCTCGAGGCCGCCCAACACTGGGAGTTCTCGCCGCCGATCGTAAACTCGCAGCCAGTGGCGAGCGTTTGGAGTCTCACCTTCCGCATCAGCCGCAAGCAGACGCAGGTTTCGCCGGCACGGCTGAAACGCTAGATCTGCCCAGGGTTTCCTGGATAAAAGCCGCTTTCCACTTTTGATTGTCATCCCCGGGTCCGCGTTTTCGCGGGCCGAAGGACCTATGCATTTTCCGACGAGTTCATGGTCCTCTGCCGCGAAAAGCGCGGCTCGGGATAACAATGACATCTTTTGGGATGGCGCTAGCCTTTCCTCTGGCGCAATCTCCAGACCATCTGCCGCACCATGCCGAGAAAGACTTTCGCGTCTTCGGGATCAAGTTCAAAACGCTGCACCAGACGCCGAACTTTGCTCTCGCACGCGGCTTCCGATCCCGGCTGGACGTATCCGCTCCTGTCGAGCGCCTCGAGCAAAACTCGGCTGATTTGCTCATTCACGCCGGCAGCAGCTTTCGGCGGCGCGGGCGCGCTCGTTTGAGATGGACCGCTTCGCGCCAGTTCATAGAGGCAGACGGCGACGGCTTGTCCAAGATTCATCGAGACGTGATCTTTCCGAGTAGGGATGGTCAGAAGCCAATGGCAGTGGCTGAAGTCGTCATTGGTCAGTCCGATTTTCTCCGAACCGAACAGGAGCGCGACGCGTCCAGCCTGCAGATGCTGACGCAGTTCCGTTCCGGCCTCATCGAGGCGACGCAGGGGATGCTGCAGTTTGCGATTGCGTCCCGCGGTCGTACCAACAATCAACGCGCAGTCGGCGACGGCTCCGGCCACGGTTTTGTATTCTTCGGCGTTCTTGAGAACGTCGGATGCGCCCACGGCCGAACGCGCCTCACGAAATGCAACTTCGTAGGGATTCACTAGCCGCAGCCGATGCACGCCGAAGTTGCTCATGGCCCGCGCCGCCGCGCCTACGTTCAGCGGATTGCGCGTGCGCACGAGCACGATGACAAGATTGCCGAGTTCGGAAAGTGCGGGCAAGCGTTGACTCTACGATTGGAAGTGTACGTGATGGAGAGGAACGGATGGCGGGCATGAATGCATGCCCTGATACGAATCACATTACGTCAAGGCTCGCTCCGTGGGAAATCACCGGGACGCTCGCGCTATGGAAAAACCCACTTCTGGCAAAAGCAGCCAGAAGTGGGGCACCTTTATGTGCGCATCTGTGATGATGAAGGCCAAAATCCGCCTCGGGGGAGTGGACGGGGCACTTTTGTAGTTGCGCCTGGGTCGTTATCCTCGCCCGCGCGGTTAGGGATTGATGGTCACAAATGCCGTCCCCTGCGTGGAATTGGACATGCTTGAGGCGACGTTGATGATCTCCATCGAGGTCGCGGTCACCGAGCTTGGCGGAGAGAACTGAACCGTGTACACGCCGCTTCCCGCAGTTCCAGAAATCGCACCAAAGGTGCCACAGTCGCTGCCGCAGTTCGATGAGCTGCTCACGCTGGCGGTTAGAACATCGCTTGCATTGTCATCGGTCACCGCGATGTTCAGTGTGACGGGTGTGCCCGCCGATACAGAAACCGTAGGCTGGGTCGGCGAGATGCTGACCACCGGCCCGGCCGCAGGAGTAATGGTAAACGTGTCGGAGTCAGAGACTCCTGAACCATTCGCTGCCGTCACGGTGACGGTCACAGAGTTCGGCGTCGGTGGGGCCGGCGGAGCCAGATAGGTTGCGGTCTCGCCGGTTAAGACCAGGGTGCCAGCTCCCGTCAAAGAAAGAGTGACCCCCATCTTCTGGGTGTGCTCCACATTGGCGGTGAACACATAGGTTTGCCCAGCCGGCAGGCTGGTAATCTTGTTGGTGATTTGCACTATCGTGCTTTTCCCAAAGTTACATCCCGTCACCAGGACCAGGAAAACAATCAGAACCGCAGTGGCGAGGGTAAGAGCCACACTCCGCCATCGTCCGCACATAAAAGTAACCTCCTTGACTTGCCAGATTGGGGAAATTCAACAGCTTGCCCACGGGGTGCGTCTCAGCAGGCGGGAACGGCTCTCCGGGGGGAGGGGCCAAGCTGTTTCAGGGGCATTAGGCACGGATTTATCTGCTTTGTCAGTGACGTGAGTCACTTCAACTGTGACGTGTGGTTCATTCCCTTTGCATCGCGAAAAGATCCGGTGGTTCATTGCCAGCGCCTAAAGGCGGGAAATCTGCGCGGCCTTTTCGGCATCGCTGAAGCGATGCCCCGATACGAAGCTCTGGTACGAGGCCCTGTCGGGTGATTCAAGCGCCTTCAATCCGCTCCATCAATCGAAAAAAGAAGAAGCGAAACGGAAAGGGCGTGCCGTTTAGCACGCCCTTCTCGCCTCTGTTTTCTACTTCACTTTGGTTTTTACTTCAACTTGCCAGCCTCGACACAACAACTTGTTTAGCGATGGCCGCCACCGCCATGACCTCCGCCGCCAGAGTGTCCACCGCCTCCCCCACCAGCATGTCCACCGCCTCCGCTGGCGTGACCTCCGCCACCCGAGGCACGTCCACCTCCCGACGAACGCCCTCCGCTCGGCGCGCTCGGACGCCCACCACCGTATCCGCGTGGCGCGCTGTAACCGGGACGCGAGCCGTAGGCGCCGCCATAAGGCGAGCGCACGATCGGCTGCCGCATATCCAGCTGCGGCCGTGACGATCCAGCTCCGTAAGCCCCGCGCCCATACGCGCCGCCATAGCTCCCCGCGCCATAACCGCGCGAAGCGGAAGAACTCGGCGCCGTGCGATTCCAATAGCTGCCCGTACCGCCGCGCTCCGCCGAACCGTTTGCGCTCCCACGATAGGCTGAGCTGTTGGAAGGCGGAGTGAACGGCCGGAATCCATCGCGGCTCGCGCCCGAGCTCGCGCCGTGTTCGGTGTTCGTCGATCCGAGCGAGCGGGAATTGTTGTTTGTCGGGGTAAAGGACCGCTCGCTGCCAGCGCGATTTCCGTTCTCCGCGTTCGATCTTTCAGCGTTTGACCCAGCTGCGTTTGAACCTCCAGCGAAGCTGCGATTGCCGGAGTTATTGAACTCCCCTCCGCGCGCGGCAGTTCCCGCGCTGGGCTTGTTGTTCGATCCGGAGAAGCCGCTGCGCGACGTCGCGAATCCCGTCGTGCTGGCGCGAGCGCCGGCAGTGAATCCACTCACATGGTTCTGCGCCATGGTCTGCTGCATGTGCGACTGTTCCTGCTCGAACGACGCCGGCCGCGCGACGTTGTTATGCGAACCAAAGAAGCGCTCCGAACCGCCATTGTGAATCGTTGACGGAGCGGCGGCGCGTCCGCTGGCCGACAGACTGGCGCGCGACGGAATCACCGGCAGATTGCCGGCCATCTGCCGAGCGCCATTGATCTGCGAACGCGTGGCAGCGACCGCGCTTACACGGCCTGCGCCGAAGCGCCCAGCGCCGACCGTCGACATGCCGTGCATGATGTGGTCGTTGTGAATATTGGCGATATTGGAGAAGCGCATTCCACCGTGCAGCGGCGCAAATCCGCCGAAGCGGCCGCGGTTGCCGATATCCCAAGCGTTGAAGGCACCGAAGCGACCGCCATATCCGCCCCACCACGGATGGAACCAATCACACGGACCGATCGGCAGCCAGCCGAAGCCGCCCCAACCACCCCAACCAAAACCAAATCCGAAGCCCCACCCGCCGCCCCATCCCCAGAACGAGACGTATGCCGGCGCCCAGAATGGCCGATACCACCCCCACGCCGGACCGGGCCACCACGCCCAGGCACTGTTCCACCAGAACCAGCGCCCGTAGTGATACGGCGCCCAGCCCCAGGGCTCGTAGCCGACCCAAGTCCAACCGTAATAAGGCTCCCAAGTCCAGTTGCCATCGCGATACGGCGCCCAGCCATCGGGCTCGTTCGGCACCCAGACATCGCCGTAATCCGGCACGTTCTGCCACTGGCCGTACGCATCGAGGTCCTGCGCTCCGGTGTAGTAGCGATTCGTGTGGCGCCACGATTGTGCGTTCTCGATCAGATGATTGCGGTCCAAATTCCACTGATCCCAGTCATCGGGATTGGGAGCTGCTGAAATTTTGTATTGCGCCTGATCGATCGTGCCTCGAATCGTCGCCATGTCGCCGGCGTGGATATCGGTGCTGCCCTGCGGAGTCGCAATCTGGGCTTCGCCCTGGCGAACGATCACGACCGTATCGCCATCAGGACGCACTTCGATGCGGAAGATGCCATCATGATGCGCGGGATGCACGGCAACGTTGGGCGTGTCAATCTCAGGTTCCGCTTCGCTGTTTTTCCAGACCACGTAATCAGCGATGCCCTGTCCGAGTTGAATCTGAATATTTCTCTTGGTGAAATTCGCGATGTTCGCTCTCGAATTCGAACCCAGACGAAGAACGTTGGCGAAATCGAGCTGAACTTCCGTCCGTCCACCATCGCCGGTGGAAACTTTGTCTCCGGTCACGACGGGCTGATTGAGCGTAGCCGCCGACCAGTTGCCGGAATCGCCACGCTGCGTGGAAACATCGCCGTGAATCAGGCTGATGCGGCCCACGCCCATGTCGGTCTTGGCCGGCTCCTCACCGGTCGGTCCTCCGGGCTGCGCTTCGGTGGGCGGAGCCTGATCAGCTTGGGCATCGCCTTGTGCGCCATTTCCTTGCGCGGCAGCCGAATTATCCGGGGCCTGCTGATCGGTCACCTGGCCGTTGGCATCGATGTTGCTGGACTGCACGTTGGGATGTGGCTGACCAACTTCCATGGGAGCGCTCGGCTGCTCCGAGGGACCGGGACCTTCATCGGTAGTCTGCGCGAACGCGCTCAAGCCGAACAAAGCGGCCAGAGCCAGAGTGAAGATTGCGAACCTGGATGACAGTTTCGATTTCATAACCAGCTCTTTCCATCGCATCGGACGATTTCCATGGGGAAACTCACGGAACTGTAAAGGCAAGTACCGTTCCAAAGGCCCAGGAATGCAGTTTGGATAAAGGCTTTGTTTTCAGCGCGGCCCGATGGAAAAAGCGGCCAATGCAACCGAAAAAGCGGTCGATCTGGCTATGTTCGGCCAAGGGTGGTGCTTTTCGGCCAGTTGGCCATTAGTGAGAAAAGTCAGTGGGTCAGTCTGGGTCCGACGGTCTTTGCGTTTTGTGGGTTGTTAGCAATCTTTGTGCCCGAAAAGGCTCGGATGGCCGAGTTTGCCGCGAAGAAGCCGCAGAGAGCGCTAACAACAACCTGCCACTTCCAGTTACTCCAACTTCCGTGTGCGTTCCGAATTCTGTTTATCATCAGTAATCACGCATGAGTAGTCCTGACAACAACAACTCAGGCAGGCAACGGAGCAAAACCGACTGGCGCCTTGTGGTGCGCGCTCTGCGTCACCGCAATTACCGGCTGTTTTTCGGCGGGCAAGGGATATCGCTGATCGGCACATGGATGACGCGCGTTGCCACCGCCTGGCTCGTGTATCGGCTCACGGGCTCTGCCTTCTTGCTGGGACTGGTCAGCTTTGCCAGCCAGATTCCGATCCTCTTTCTCGGGCCGTTCGCCGGCGTCTGGGTGGACCGGCTGAACCGGCATCGCGTGCTGGTCGTAACGCAAGTTCTCTCCATGCTGGAATCGTTTGCTCTGGCGGTGCTGGCGCTGACGCACATCATCACCGTAGGGGAGATCATTTGGCTGAACCTGTTTCAGGGTGCGGTCAATGCGTTCGACATGCCGGCACGACAGGCGTTCGTCATCGAGATGGTCGAACATCCCGAAGATTTGGGCAACGCGATCGCGCTGAACTCTTCTCTCGTGAATGCGGCGCGGCTGATCGGGCCATCGGTCGCCGGATTGATTATTGCCGCCGTGGGCGAAGGCTATTGCTTTTTGATCGACGGATTCAGCTACATGGCCGTAATCGCGTCATTGCTGGCCATGGTCATTGTGATGCGGCACGCCGAACATAAGCACGAAAGCGTTCTTGCGGAACTTCGCGAAGGATGGAACTACGTCTGCGGCTTTCGCCCAATCTGGTCGATCCTGCTGCTGCTGGCGCTGATAAGCCTGGTCGGAATGCCGTACACGACGCTGATGCCGATCTTCGCCGGGAAAATCCTGCACGGCGGCGCGCACACTCTGGGATTCCTGATGGCTGCGGTGGGTGTGGGAGCGCTGATCGGTGCGGTCACGCTGGCCGCGAGAAAAACAGTGCTCGGCCTGGGCCGCGTCATTCCTGCAACCGCAGCCGGATTCGGCGCGGGATTGATGGCCTTCTCGCAATCGCCCTGGTTCTGGCTCTCCATGGTGCTGATGGTCGGGACGGGCTTCTGCTTCATGCAGCAGATGGCTTCGAGCAACACGATCCTGCAGACCATCGTCGAAAACAAAAAACGTGGGCGGGTCATGAGTTTCTATGCGATGTCGTTTCAGGGAGTCGCGCCGTTCGGCAGCTTGATCGCAGGTGCCGCCGCCAGCCGGATTGGCGCACCGCTGACGCTGATGATCGGCGGAGGAGTCTGCATTTGCGGCGGAGCGCTGTTCGCCCTGCAATTGCCGGCTTTGCGGCAACTGATTCGTCCCATTTATGCGCGGATCGGCATCATTCCCGAGATTGCGGAGGGCATCAACGCAGCGTCAGTGCTGCAGCAACCGCCGGAGGAGTGACGAGTTGATGGCACGCATGAATGCGTGCCCTGATATGGATCGCATTACGAGAACGCGCACGCCGTCGAAAGTCCCACTTCTTGCAAAACCAGCGAGAAGTGGGGCACCCCATTTTTATTTTGCTCCCCTGTTTCGCTTATTTTCCGGCTTGAAACACGCGATAGCTGTGCGGCGGCACTGTGATCGAAAAGGCCGTCGTCGCTGGTTCAGCGGGATGCCGCGGCTTGTGTGGCGTGCCGGTCAGAGTTTGTCCGCCGACCAGATCGGCGAGCGCTGCGGCGTCGGTCGCCAGTATGGTCACGTTCGCAGGCTCATCGCGGAACGATTCCACAATCATCGCGCCATTGTCATAGGCAAGCAGACTCACCTTGGCGGGGCCTTCGATTCGCACAGGAAAATTACCCATGACGTAGCTGCGAATCGCATTCAGAGTTGCATCGGGAATGAGATACAAATCCGCAAAATTTTCCGGGATCGTCATGACATAGAGCTTGCCGCGTCCATACTCATTCATCAACAGCATGGGAAACCCGTTGTTGTCGGCAATGCCACGGACTACTGGCCACGCATCATTCGTGAGGAATCGAAGCTGTGGAATCAGAAT
>JASHQK010000222.1 GCA_030039195.1 Candidatus Sulfotelmatobacter sp. | reverse complement strand
CGCAGAAGCATGCTTTGCACCAGCGTGAAGATTGCCGTATTGGCGCCAATCCCCAGCGCCAGCGTAACTACGGCTGTGAGGGTGAATCCCGGCGCTTTTCGCAATTGGCGCGACGCATAGCGCACATCCTGTCGCAAGGTCCCCATGGCTGCCTCCGCGGGAAGAAACAAGCTCCGAGTCGACACTCGCCCGTGCCGCCCGTTCTCGATATGGACCCTATCGTCTATAGACGTACGAGATCGTACTGCGTTTTGTTGCCCTGGAGAAAATTGCTACTGCTCCCGGGGGCGTGTGACTTCGCCGCGCAATACGGTGACCGACGCTTTGGGGAGCGCGAACACAGTTTCTGCAGATGCGTCGATTGAGGAAACTACAGGCGGCAGATTCGGATCGGCGTGAGCGCTGGCGTCTGCGCCGTGCCAGACGTATTGTTCACTGCCAAATGTCACCATGCGAATTGCGCCCGAAAAATATCCGATCCCGCCACTACCTTCAAAGGCGATTCGAATGGCATGCGCATTCTCTCGATCTTTGTTAATGAGCAGCAAGGCCCACTGGCCGTCCGGACGCTGCACAGCATAACTTGTGACGAGAGCATTCCCCAGGGTGTCCTCGATTCCAAGATCGACGGAATAGAGGTGATGCACTCCGCTGCGATGCGTCACCCACTCTTTATTGATCATCTGGCTGGCATAGTAGAAAGCCGTATACGCAATGATCCTCGCATCGCGGTCCCAAAGGGCATTGGCCCAGATTGCCCAGCCTTGGCAGCCATGCTCGATGACGCTCGGTTCGATGGGTGAATGAACATAAAGCGCTCCGCCTTCGGCGAAGAAGCTGCCAACATTGTCGGCAAGCCATAGGGCGGAAAAAATATCCGACATGTAAACCGAAAGCGAACCGCTGAGATTGCTTTCGGTATTCATCAGCGGAATTGCCGCCGGCAATCCGTCATCGCGAAAGGCCTGGAGAGTCTTACGCGTCAACTCGCGATTACGATACAGATCCTCCCATTTCATCGTGCAGGCATCGTAGGGATAAATTTCAAAAGAAACGAACGCCAAGTCCCCGTGGCGATTGTGCGCCTTCAGATAATCGTAAAAGCGGCCAAACCAGGACTTGTTTCCCCGCGCATCCGGCCACACAGAAACGTCCTGATTAATGCCCTGAAACACCGGCCCGCCTAACCTGAGCGTGGGATCAACATTGTGAATTGCGTCGGCAAATTGAACGTAGAGGGTGGCGTAATCCTCTGGCATGTAGTACTGCCCATCGGCTTCTTCGTCCATTTCGACCCAGCTGATGGGATAACCTCTCTTCTTCAGATAAGCGACCATCGCGGCAGCGTCGTCAGGAACGCTGTAAATCAGAGGAACGGTGATCAGCGCAGGTAGACCGTTGGTGATGCCGCTGGTGAAGAACAGATCCCAGCCGGTCTGATCTCCGTGCGGACTCAGGTCCTCGACGGTGTGCCACGGGTCTGTAGAAGAGCAATAGGTAGCGGTCTGTTGGTGGCCGTCTGGCGCGTGTTTCACGAAATCGGCGAACTCGCCATCGGCCTCCAATCTGCCCACGTAAACTTCATAGATGGCGTATCCCACGCGGTGGCGTACGTCATCGTTTCCGTGCGGCCCCGGCTGATTCGATGATTGCGTCATCATGACGCGAACCCAACGCGTGGAGATCAGTTTGTCCGCAAGTTTCGATGTTACGCTTCCGCCTTTGCCTTCGTGAACTGCGCCGTTGGGGAAACGGTGCCAGTCGCCCATCACCTGATTGGCGACCGGAAGATATTCGCCGCCCTGGTTCGTTGAGTCCATGGCCGGTTCTTCCCAGTCCATGGGATCGGCTCCGACCCAATACTGCACCTCGTATTCGCGGGCGCTTGGTTCGCACCAATCGATGCGGATCGCGTTCACGTCGTAGTATTCGCCCAAGTCAACGATGATCCATTGCGGATGCAAAGAGTCGTCTTCGTGGGTGAAGGCTTTGGCCAGGTAGGGGTTACTCTTCCAGAAGGTATTGGGATCGCCGTCAGTGAGGCGAGAATAGCCATGCTCGGTCCCGCCATTGTGCGTGCAACCGCGGTGAGGGAGACTGTAGCCAAACGAATCACGTATGGGTTCACCCAATTCCGAGCTGCCCACGAAGTATCCGCGTTGGTTGGCTTCGTCCGACCAGCGGCCGTTGGGATTCCAGTGCCAATAATCGATGGTCTCCGGCGTATGCAGGCAGTAGCTGATCGGTCCCCATCCCGCAGAGAGGCAAACTCTTATGTCTTCGGGTGTGTAGATCTTAGTGATCGACTCGCGTGATTGAATGTCCATCGATGTTGCCAGAGCCTGATCTGGATCGAAGGAGTTGACGAGTTGGGCTGTGTGTACCCGGGCTACCGCGGGGGCCGGCGAAGTTGCATTTTGTTCTGAGAGAATGATTGCGTCAGCTACATGCGGAACCATCGTCGACGCGGCTGCGCCGACGGTCACTCCTAAGAAAGTACGCCGCGAGGTCGCCATAGGATTCCTCCATCGCTAAGGTATCGAATCTGAGCCACGATGACAGCTGGTTAAAAGCGCTCTGAACTTACCGCTTGGAGCAGGATACAATTCGTCGCGGACAACGGCTGATTCCGCGCCGGTACGCCATCGCGCATGAGCACACGCACGCCAGTCTGAACGCGAATTGCAGGCGCCGGCGTGGACTGCGCATTGTAAACACCGAACATCGCTGCCAGGGCAAGCAGTTTCACTGTTGCCACTCTTTCATCCTCGAACACGGGCGTGTATTTCACGGAATGCAGACCGCGGCGCGCCTTCGAACCAAGCTAAGTGCTACATAGTGTTGCAGGCGAATAGTTTTGCACATGCCAGTAAAAATTAAGCTATTGCCAATTGCGCTATAGAGAACTATACTCCGCTCGCTTGTATTCAGCAGCTGTGGAGGAGTTTCCATGCGCAATTCTCGTTCCCCGCTCTCCTGCCGAGCGATCTTGCCCGGCGTGTTGACTGTGGTTGCATTTGTGGTTCCGTCCCTTGCTCAAGACAAGATCCTTGGAGGTTATTTCGAAGAATGGAGTATTTACTACGCCGGCTACAACATTGCCAATCTGCAACAGAATGGTGTGGCCGACAAACTTACGCACCTGATTTATGCCTTTGCTAACGTCAGCAGCAATCCAGCAGGATGCGTGATCGCAGATAGCTGGGCTGACTATCAGACACCGTATCTACCCAGCGTTAGCGGCACGCCGTATGCCGGGCCTTTGTACGGGAATTTCGCGGCGATACAACAACTGAAACAGCTGCATCCCAAACTGAAAGTGCTGATGTCGATCGGCGGCGCTTCGGCGGCGAATACGGCAGCCTTCGCGAGCGCGGCCAGCACACAAGCCGGACGCACGGCGCTGGCGGCGTCGTGCATCGACATGTTTGTGAACGGCAACATCGCTCCGGGAATTACGGCGCCGGGACTGTTCGACGGCTTCAACATCGATTGGGAATATCCCACCGCGAGCGACACGCAGAACTTCACTGCCCTGCTCGCGGAGTTCCGCAGCCAACTCAATGCGCTGAGCAAAGTCACCGGTAAGCACTACGTAGTGTCATTTGATGGCCCGGCGGGCTCGCAGAATTATGTGAATATCGATCTGCGCAATGCCGCCCGTCAAGTCGATTTCATTACGGCAGAGGGTTACAACTACGCGGGCTCGTGGGACACACAGACCAACGATGCGTCGGCGCTGTTCGACTCCCGGCAGGACCCTGATTATGGCCAGGGTCTGGATGTAAACGACACGGTGGATGCCTACCTGAAAGCGGGTGTGCCTCCGCACAAATACGTAATGGGACTGCCACTCTATGGCGCGGGCTGGACCGGCGTTCCCAACCACAATCACGGGCTCTATCAGAGTTCCACCGGGCCATCCCCGGTACCGCTCGCGAACGGGACTGGTCTGTGCACGGATCTCAGCGGAAACACTCCGGGCTGTGACACTCTGCTGACACCGGGAGTGGCGACCTACGGAACGCTGGCGAATCTCGCATCCAACGGGTACAGGAACTACTTCGATCCCAAGAGAATCGCAGTGTCGCTGTACGATCCGACGAGCGAGACCTTCTACACCTACGACAATCCTGAGACTGCCTTTCTGAAGATGCTCTACATCGATCTGAAGGTTCCCGGCGGACTCGGCGGAGCCGACGTCTGGGCGCTGAAAGATGATGATACGAATGGAACGATGGTCAAGACCATGGCCGCTGTGCTAGGCCGATGATAGAAGTGTTGCAAACTCTCTGTCCGGGAGGCCGCACACGAAAGTCAAACTCCCCACCCTGTCTCGCCAAACAGCGGCGAGAGAAGTGTGGGGCACCCGCGCGTTCGGTTTCATTTCCTTTAGGGAACCGAGGCCCCATGCACTCGTCACGACAGACTGAATAAAAAGTCGTCCAGCCTGCCCGAGGCGCCTTCGCTGCATTCGGGAAAGGCAATTTGACGCTTGATAAGCCGTTAGCGCTTCTTCGATCACACATTCATGTGATTCGAGTCATAGAAATATTGCACTTCGATTTCTAGCATTCGCAGCGGATTCATCTTGGCTCTTTAGCTCAGTGATTGTTGTCTTCGTTGGCCCAAAACGCAAAAGCGGAGGCTCTATGCTGGCAA
>JASHQK010000221.1 GCA_030039195.1 Candidatus Sulfotelmatobacter sp. | reverse complement strand
ACCGCGCGGTTGGCCCAAGGCTGGCCGAGCTCGGTGTCGTAGTCAAGAATGTATTGGTCGTGTCCATACAGGGAGGCGAAAAAGGACGAGCCGGCGCCTGCGATCGCCGCCTTGAAGCGCGTAGTCTGCGCAATGATGAAATCCGTGGAGATCGCTCCATACGACCATCCACCGACGGCCAGTTTGTCGGGATCGGCTATGCCTTGCGCAATTGCGGAATCGACCATCGCCATATCATCCTGGAAATCTTTGTTTCCCCAATCGGCGTAGATGGCCTTGCAGAAAGCCTCGCCGTATCCGGATGACCCGCGAGGATTCGGTTCCAGAACTGCGTATCCATTGGCGGCAAACAACTGCGAGAAGTGATCGAAATTGCCGTAATATGCGCCAACCGGGCCACCGTGTGGGTGCAGAAGAGTCGGATACTTCTTCCCGGCAACGTAGTCTAGCGGCTTGTAAAGGTAACCCGCAACCAAGGTTCCATCTTTGCTCTTGAATTTCACGTACTCTGGCGTGACCACCTTGATCTTCCCGAGGAAAGCGTCGTTGACGTGCGTGATGCGGTTGACGGCACCGGAGGCGTTGACGACGAAAATCTCGTTTGGCCGATCGGGCGAAGCCACCTGCGCCGCCAATTCTCCGGACTTGGCAATGGTGTAGCTCGAAACCACGACGTGTCCGGAGATGGGGCGACCAATCTCGACACCCGTCACCGCAATGCGACAGAGATTCACAGCGCCATCATCGTCAGCGGTAAAATAAATGTTCTGACCATCCGGCGAAAATCGCGGCCAGCGCGCCATGCGATCAAATTTCTGAGTCAATACCTGCGCCGGACCTCCGCTTGCCGGGGAAATCGCTACGTGCCGGGTCCCGTACTGAAAAAGCTTGGGATCGAGCTTGGTGACATAAGTGATCCATTTTCCATCGGGCGACCACGAGGGCTCAGAGTCTTCGCCGGGATTGGTGGTGACCTGGGTCAGGTGCGCTCCTTTGTCAGTGTTATCCGCGGCGACGACCCAGATGTCGGAGTTATAGGTGCGATCTGGATCGGGAGTCGAACGATTGCTGGTGAAAGCGAGCAGCTTAGCATCTGGAGACCAAACAGGCTGCTGGTCATCGAAATCGCCGGAGGTGACCTGCGTTACGCTCTTGGTCGCGATATCAATAACATACAAATGCGTGCGACGACGATCGAGATACCCGATCGTGTCGGTCTTGAAGCGATAGCGATCGATCACCAGCGGGCGCGGAGTTTTCGGTTTGCTTGGCTTCGTTTCGCTGCCAGGCTTCTCCTTCTCTTTTGCTTTGGCTTCTGCCAACTCCTCCGGAGAGGGATCCTGCAGCACCAGGATCATGCGCTTGCTGTCTGGCGACCAGGCGAAATCGTCCACGTCCTGAATGGTTTCGGTCAGCTGCTCGGCTTCTCCGCCCATGCGGTTCAGCAGCCAAACCTGCGTCTTGCCTTCGCCACGCTTGGAGAGAAACGCCAGATACGTGCCATCCGGACTCCATCGTGGATGCGAGGACGACTCCTTCGGGGCAGTCATCACGATGGAGTCGCCGCCATCGGCCGGCGCCATCCAGATACGCGTCTCCGTCTTATCTTCCTTCAGAGACATGGTCGACACCGTGTAGGCCACCCATTTCCCGTCCGATGTGATTTGCGGATCACGCACATCGCGGATTTCAAAAGCGTAATCGATGGTGATCGGGCGAGGACTGGATGCGGGCTGCTGAGCTTTCGTACGCGACGGAAAAAAACACGACATCAACGCCAGGACGAACACTGCGACGATGATCGAGCGGGATCGCATGTGGTTGTTCCCTTGAATGAGATCGAAATGTGGCTAGTGAAGCGGCACTAGCATACAACAAACAAGGTGAAGTTGAGATCCGAGAGGGGTTTTCCTGTCAGTTCTTCCTTCGCTCGACGATCCGCGTGCCCGCAAAAACTGCGGCGGCGCGATTCCTCATACGCAGAGTGTGCTCTTGCAGGGTCAACTGAAGCTCTTTCGCGGTAAGACTCCATTCCAGTTCATGTTCAATGAGCAGGCGCACACACAGTTGCCTAATGCGATCTTCAAGGCGGCGCGCAGCCATAGGAGTGAAGATGAGACGAAGCGTGCGGCGCTGAGAGCTTACGTTCGATTCACACTTTCGTAAAAGGTTTGTAGGGTTCTTGCCTTACGGTGTGCTTACAGTTTGTTTCGCACGCACCTACGGAATTGACCCTAGTGTCTATGTCTTTTCCGGATACTACGGTTTAACTTGCGTTTCCTGGCAAAGAAACAAGGATTCGCCTCCGACTTTCGGACCCGACTGTCGGGACTCCGTGTCATGCGTTGCAGGTTGTCCTCTACTAAAGGCGCTTTTTACTAAAGTGCTTTTCGTAGGGTCTTAGTGACGAACGACAGCGAAACCCGACAAGCTCTCGAGTGAGGCCTTATGCGAAACACTTCCAAGCTACACGCCCTATCGTTGGTTGTTTTTGTCTGCTTCTTCAGCTTGATGGCCCACGCACAGTATCGAACCTCGATTCAGGGTGTAGTCACTGATCCGACGGGGGCAGTAATTTCCGGTGCCAAAATTACTCTAACCAATCCAGCGACCGGTGAAGAGCAAATCAGGAACAGCGACAGCGGCGGCGTGTACAACTTCAACGCATTGCCCGCGGCGGCGCACTTCAATCTGAAAGTGGAGAAAGACGGATTTCAGACGAGGGTTATCGATAACCTTGAATTGATTCCCGATCAAGCGAATGCCCTCAACCTGCAACTCGCGGTCGGTGCGGCATCGCAGACGATCCAGGTGAACGCCCAATCCACTCCCCTGCGGAGTTCACTCCGTGTTCGTCGCTCGCATGAAAGAACCGCCCAACCGCTGGCTGCACGCTCAGCATGTCGAAGTAGTTCCCCGAGGCCAGATAGCCATAGCTCTTGACGGCAGAGTTTCCGATTACGATAGCAAGGTTGGTCGTATCGTATGCCGCCATCGCGCTAAAGGTGCTGTTATCGTCCCGGTAGTCGATGTAGTCGGGGTAAGACTGCATGTAGGAGGCGCGTTCCTTGTGCTCGACAGCAAAGAGACGCCCTGGCTGGTAGAAATTGAGCGGGCGCAATACCAGTGCATTCAGAACGCTGAAAACGACCGCATTCGCGCCAATACCGAGCGCCAGCGTGAGCACAGCCGTCGTTGTGAAGCCGGGCGATTTTCGCAATTGCCGCAGCGCGTATCGGACATCATGCAGCAGATGTTCAAGAAGCGGCAGTCCCTCCTCCGCCAGATACTGCTCTCGAATTGCCTCGACGGCTCCCAGTTTGAGCACGGCTTGGCGGCGAGCTTCAACGGGAGGCATTCCAGCTCGGACGTTGTCCTCCGCCTGCATCGCCAAGTGCGCCTCGATCTCCTCACGAAATCGCGCGTCGCCGCGACGGCCCGCCGAGAAGTTCCAGATTCGCGCAACCAGCCGCTTTAGCGTTCTCATGCCAGATCCTCCGCCTTGACTTCAAAGAAGCGGGCGATGATCGATGCCGTCTGCTCCCAATCCCGCTTTTCGGTTTCGAGGAGCTTGTGCCCAGCGCGGGTCAGCCGGTAGAAGCGAGCCCTCCGATTGTTCTCCGATGGTCCCCAATCCGACTCAACCGCGCCCTCCTGCTCCAGCCTGAGCAGGACAGGGTAGAGAGTACCCTGATTCACGAAGAGCCGGTCGCCACTGATCTGCTCAATTCGCCGCGCAATCCCGTAACCGTGCAAGGGCCCGAGTACATCCAGTGTCTTCAGCACCATCAGGGCCAGTGTCCCCGGTTGTACCTCCTTCTTCGGCCTCATGGAATTGGGCACCACGGTCCTCACGTTTTGGCTACCAACAGGAGCATGCCACATTTCCCATTGGGAAAGCAACAGGAATAGCGGAGAAGGGAGATCGCGTGTTGCCTGCGAAAATCCACGAGGCGAGAAAGTAGTCGTGCTTACCAACTCGTCGGCACAGTGCAAGTTGTTTTACAGATGATCGGATGGATGACCGATCTGAAGATTCCAACCGACCCGCTGGCGACGCTCACGTGGAAGTGAGGACTTGCCTTCGCGCATCCACAAGCACCGAGCTCGCATGACGCAGTGCCGGTTCAAGCGGATTTGTGTTCGCCCCGCCGGAAGTTTTCAATTAAATATTCAGAAGTGCGCAGCGAGAACGCGAGAATGCTGATCGTTGTTGTCTTATCGGTGCAACTCAAGAAAACGCTCGCGTCGCACACGTAGAGATTGTTCACGTCGTGCGTCTGCCCGAAGCGATTGGTGACAAAGCTTCTGGGATCGTTACCCATGCGGCAGGTGCCGGTTTCGTGCAAACTCCAGCCGGGGATTTCCGGGTGGTCGTTCGCGCCTTCCCACACTCCGCCGGCCGCGCGCAAAACTTCCGCGCAGACTTCCTTTGAGTGTTCCCACATCTTCAGGACGTTTTCGTCCCATTCAAAGTGAATGCGGGCCACGGGGATTCCGTAAGGATCTTTGACCTCCGGATCGAGGTCCATGAAATTGTTGTCGGAGCGCAGGGTGGGCGCTTGAATTCCGAAAGACACGGGCGTGGGGTAGCGTCGCTTGATCTCACGCTTGAACGAGGATCCGAAGCCTTCGACGCCATGCGCAAACCAGGGAAATTCCTCGCAACCTCCATCCGGATACACGGAATATCCGCGGATGAATTTCTCTTCGTGGGGGTTGTTTAAGTTTTGCCAGCGTGGCATCCAGGAAATCGTGGAGTCAGCCACATGATCGGGGAAACTGGTCTGGCCGAGTAACTGCGGCAAATACCCGCGAGCCGACTCGCCGTAAAGATGATCACAGAGATTTTTCCCCACTTGACCGCTGGAATTCGCGATCCCCTGGGGCCAGCGGCGGGATTTCGAATTCAGCAGGATGCGCGCAGATTCGATGCATGAGGCAGCGACCACGACTGCGCGTCCATAGACTTCCACTTCCTGCTTTGTTTTGCGATCAATGTATGCTACGCCTCTCGCTTTGCCGTTTTCGTCGACCAGGATATTTTTTGCCAGCGCGTTGGTGCGGAGTTCGAGATTCTTTGTGGCTTCGGCTTTGGGAAGCAAAAAATATGGTGTCGAGAAAAAAGCCCCGATGTCGCAGCCGGTGGTGCACTCGCCGCAGAAATGGCAGGCGGGGTGGCCTTCATATGCTCGCGTGAGCTGCGCACATCGATCGGGCACGTAAGGAATACCAGCTTTTTCACAACCTGCCTGCAAAATGTAATCAAGACAGCGAAAGTTAAATGGCGGCAGATATACTCCATCGGGATTGCTGGGACGGTTCTGCACGGTGCTGGCCACGCCAATCATCTTCTCGACGCGTGTATAAAAAGGGCTGATCTCGTCATAGGTCAGGGGCCAATCCACGTCGTAGCCGTCAAGAGAAGCGGCGCGGAAATCAATATCGCCGAAACGCGCGGCACTGCGTCCCCAGAAATTCGTCTTACCGCCTACGGCATTGCAGCGCGGCCACATCCACCTCGATCCCGGCGCCACCGTGAAAGGAATCTCGTGATCCCATGCCGCCTTGGTGTATTCGTTGTCCATGTAACCATAGGATTCGGCGCGACGTTTGGGATCATCGAGGCTGCGATACTTCATGTCCCAGGGCATGCGATGGTAGCGGAAATCCTTTTCCGGATCGAGCCTGCGCCCTGCGTTCAAGGCGCAAACCTTCAAGCCGGCTTCGCACAGGGTCTTAATTGTCATCCCGCCGCCGGCGCCTGTTCCAATCACGATCACGTCGTAGGTTTGATTGCCCATAGATTCGTAATCAGCGCCTCTCAAGCCGGATGCGGCAAGTGCAAGTGTTCCGGATCTTCCTTATGCGGGCACTCCGGCGACTCGGAATAAAACTTCAAGGCGGGATTGTCCAACTCTTTGTATCCAATTTCACTCGTATAGAAGCCAGTCACGGTGTATTCGCGAATCAGCTTGAAAAACTCGCGGCCGTCCTCCTCGCCCACGCGCGCCTTGCCTTTGTAAGCGAGTGGTTCCAGCAGAGAATTTTGTCGCCCCGAGTCCACGTCCAGAAATTTCTTGCCGTAGCTCTTCTCGCTGTGCGCGTTGAGCCACGCTAATCCCAAGCGAAACGGGTATTGCGCGTCGGGATCACTGGCCACCATGAAATCGATGAATTCGGCAACTCCGGCTTCTTTCGCTCCCGGCGTCGCGTCGTTGGGAATGATCAGTTCTGTCAGGCGCTCGACCAGGGCGTATTCACCCGCGGAAAAAAATTGTGGGGTGTATTCTGCCGGCTTGATCTGCAAAGCGGCATTACCAATGTGGCCGCAGGCAAATCCCCACTTGCTGAAGCCTGGAAAATGCGCCGCGGCCGCAGCGGTTCCCAAGATTCGCAACACCTCCCGACGCTGAATGCCCTGTCCTGCCATGGTGATATTTCCCCTTGGAATCGGCGATCGGTTCGTCCACGGATGATAATTCATCACGCCATTGACGTTCCATATTTGTTCGCGCTGAATCGCGTCATACTCCGCCGTGCAGGCAGCGGTCGATTGGATCAACACAGAGAGGAAAAGATAAGGAGGCGGTCGGAAAACCATGGTCAAATGATTATCGACAAACAGGAGATGCCCGGCTACCGGCGGCGCTTTGAATAGCCGCTTTCAGTGCTGATGGGAGTCGCCAGAGGAACTATCCTGAGACGGCTTGTGTGCTGCGACGACAAGCAATCCTTCCGGCCCTCCACTCTGCGTCAGATAAGGCACCATTGTGGGGGATATCGAATCATATCCCACGTCTTTCGCGGTCTTATAGGGCGCATAGAACATCACGTGCGGGGGCACGAAACCACTTTCCTTGGACTCGGAATCGTAGACATAGTTTTCGTTCGACATCATGTAAAGGAAACCCGGCCCGGGGACTTTGAAACGACCATCCTTAAACCCCTTCGCGATATCGTCCTTGATCTCTGTCTCTGACTTGCCCTGTGCCCGTAGTTCTTCCCTGCGCAGGTAAGTAAGCATAAGAGTTCGGCTGCCTTCAGCGTCGAAGCACGCCGGCGCTGACGAAGTTTGCATCGCCTCATGAAATGACCGCATAATCAAACAACTAAATCCATTCGTGCCTTCGCGAACTTTCTCATAGCCTTTAGTCCCCAAAATGTAGACTGTGGCCTTACTCGACACCTCGGTTGGGGCCGCGCTCAAGGCCAGTTCGATCTGCTGCTCGCGTGGTGTGGAAGCGGTTACTAAGTGGACTTCCCTCTTGGGTTGCTCAGGCACGTCTTGAGCGCCAACACTGCCGAGTAAGACGCTGATTGACAGGACACCCGCAAAAGTCGTTTGCATCCATTTCATACCCTTCATGTTCGTTTCCTTTTCTTTTCGCAGAATGTAGATCTAACCCACAGACAGCGTCGGTGAACGGCGGAATCTAAATTCACAGCGGGCCACTCCCACGGCCCAACTGATTGAGACAAACCATGCATTTATTCCCGTGGTCTCAACCGACAGAGTACGCTGCACGGCTCGATTATTCCGGCCTTTTACGTAGACAGATGGATCTTTTCGGCCAGCCGAAGGTTTCGATCGCCGGGCCGAAGCCGTATTTCCAGACTCAGGAACTAAAATATGGATGTGTTCAAGCGCGACGACCTTGGCTTCCCCACGTTTTGGACGCTGCAGATCATCGGATGGGGCTGCGTTTACCTGTCTGCGCTGATTAGTCTGCTTTCCTTCTTGAAGCGGCCGGGGGCGCTGAGCGCGCTCGTGGGAAGCAGCATCTTCGTCGCCGCCCTGTTCTGCGCCAGTTGTGCGCTGAGACCCTTCTGCCGCTCATTGGTAAAACGCGGACTTTCCTGGATCGCGCTTGAATTGCGCGGGATTCTATATTCCCTTTTGGCGGGAGCAGCGGCGGGTACTGCAATCCAGCTCGCAGACCTCCGCAACTCTGGATTTGACTGGATCAACTGGATCCAGATTTCCATGCAGTCGGGATTCATGCTCTTTTTCTGGTGCAGCCTGTACTTCAGCATCAAATTGTGGCAGCAATCGATACGGGAAAGAGAACGGCTGCTGCGAGCCGAAGGCGAGGCGCGCGATGCGCGGCTCAGCGCCTTGCGCTATCAGCTCAATCCGCATTTTCTGTTCAACTCGCTCAATGCCGTATCCACGCTGGTTTTGGAGGGGAATCCTCCCGCAGCCACGCGCATGCTCGCGCAGATCGGGGAGTTCCTGAGAACGATTCTGGACAACGAGGCCGCACCGGAAACGCCACTCTCCCAGGAAATTGCCTTCGCCGAGCAGTATCTGGCGATCGAACAGACGCGGCTCGGCCCTCGCCTGCGGGTTGACATGGACGTCGCCCCGGAAACGTTGGAGGCTCTAGTGCCCAGCATGTTGCTGCAGCCGCTCATCGAGAATGCCGTGCGGCATGGCGTAGCCCCGATCGTGGATGGCGGAACGATTCGCATTGCAAGCAAGCTTCACGGAGCAAAGGTCGAGATTAAAGTTCAGAATTCGGGGCCGCTCAGCCCGCGGCTTTCACGGACAAGCGATCCGGCCAATGGAATCGGGATCAGCAATACGGCCGAGCGTTTGAAGACGCTCTACGCCACTGATCATCAATTTCTTTTGCAATGGCCGGAAGCCGGCGGCTGCGAGGTAACGGTGGAACTGCCTTTTCGCAAGAGCCTCCAGCCACAAGGGGAGGCGCCGTGCGCGCGCTGATTGTCGACGATGAGCGTCTGGCCCGCCGCGGCGTGGTTCTGCGGCTGAACAAATTCAAGGACGTCGAGATTGTCGGCGAATGTTCGGACGGTTCGTCGGCGGTGAAGAAAATTCTCGAGCTTTCCCCCGATGTTGTGTTCCTCGATATACAGATGCCCGGTATGAACGGTTTCGAAGTCCTGCGCGCGTTGCCCAAAGAGAACCTGCCCAACATCATCTTTCTCACCGCCTATGAGCAGCATGCGCTGCGGGCATTCGAAGTTCACGCCCTGGATTATCTGCTCAAGCCGGTGGATGACGAGCGGTTTGCGGCAGCCGTAGACCGCGTCCGCAAGCTCGGCGACTCGGCCTCAAGAATTCGAATGACCGACCGGATTCTGGAGATGCTGGGACGGAATCCTGAGAAATACGCTTCTCGCTTCGTGGCGCGCACTGGGTCACGCATGCAGATTGTTCACGTCGAGGATATCGTTTGGATCAGTGCAGCGGGAGACTACACGGAATTGCACGTTCGCGGCCGATCCCACCTCTTGCACGAAAGCATGAATTCGCTGGAACAAAAACTCAATCCCATAAAGTTTCTTAGGATACACCGCTCTCGCATCGTGCAAACTGATTCCATCGTAGAATTGTCTGCGATCGACAACCGAGAATACCTGATCAAGCTGACTGACAAATCGCAGCACCGCTCCAGCCGCACCTATGCCGACAAGCTCGATAGTTGGCTGAAGACAGGAAGGATCAAATAAGATCCGGATTCAGAAGACGGGCCGATTTTCTAGGCTGCGGTGCAGTCCGTGTCGCTTGTTTTGGCGGTAACATCCAGGATAAACAGTCCTTTGCAGCCTCCAGCGACTTTTAAAGGCTAAAATAACTGGCCAGTTTGCCCTCGCAGATTAGGAGTGCTCCCGATGCGATGGAAACGCCTCCTCGTTCGCATGCGCCTTCCGGTGCACGCGCCGAT
>JASHQK010000017.1 GCA_030039195.1 Candidatus Sulfotelmatobacter sp. | reverse complement strand
CGAGCAGGACCACGCTGTATGGCGCGCGCTTTACGCGTTCGGTGAGCTGGCCGCCCTCTTCGTAGCCCACATATCCCGGAGGCGAACCGATCAGCTTCGAGACCGAGTGTTTCTCCATGAACTCGGACATGTCGAAGCGGACCAAGGCTTTTTCGGTTCCGAACATGAACTGCGCCAGGGTGCGCGCGACCTCGGTTTTGCCCACGCCCGTCGGCCCGAGGAACAGGAACGAGCCGATCGGCCGATTCGGATTCTTCAATCCTGCGCGGGAGCGGCGGATCGCCCGAGCGAGAGCGCTGATCGATTTATCCTGCGAGATGATGCGCTTATGCAGTTCTTCTTCGATGCGCAGCAGCTTTTGTGTTTCTTCTTCCTTGATCGAGGTGATGGGCACGCCGGTCCACCGCGAGACAACATCTTCGATGTCCTCGCGGTTGACCACTCCGGTGGAAGATTCGTCGAGATGATATTTCTCGCGCAGGGCGCGCAGGTTCTCGCGCTCCTTGCGCTCTTCATCGGAGTAAAAACGCGCCTTCTCGAACTCGTGATTCGCGATGGCGTTTTCCATGCGATGCACGATGAACTTGATCCGCTTCTGCACTTCAGTGATCTCTTCCGGCAGCGAAGTCTGGCGCAACTTCACGCGCGCTCCGGCTTCGTCGACCAGATCGATGGCCTTGTCAGGCAGGAAGCGGTCGGGAATGTAACGGTTGGAATGCGAAACGGCAAAGTTGATGGCGTCGTCGGTATAGGTGACGGCGTGGAACTTCTCGTAGCGGTCTTTGATTCCGAAAAGAATCTTGACCGCGTCCGATTCGGTCGGAGGCGGAACTTTTACCGCCTGGAAGCGCCGTTCGAGCGAGCGATCTTTCTCGATCGACTTGCGATATTCGCCCGGGGTGGTCGCGCCAATGCACTGAATCTCGCCACGCGACAAAGCGGGCTTCAGGATGTTGGCGGCGTCGAGCGAACCCTCCGCCGATCCGGCTCCAACCAGGGTATGCAGCTCGTCGATGAAGATGATGGAATTCTGCGATTCCATCAGTTCTTTCATGATCGTTTTCAGCCGCTCTTCGAACTGGCCGCGATATTTCGTTCCGGCGACGATCAAAGAAAGATCAAGAGCCAGGATCCTCTTATCTGCAAGAAACGAAGGAACTTCGCCATCGGCAATGCGCTGGGCTAGTCCCTCAACGATGGCGGTCTTGCCCACGCCAGGTTCGCCGATCAGCACCGGATTGTTCTTGGTCCGGCGGCAAAGAATCTGGATGACACGATCGACTTCACCCTCGCGGCCGACGAGCGGGTCGAGTTGGCTGTCCATCGCGGCCTGGGTCAAATCGCGCGAAAATTCAGCCAGCAGCGAACTTTCACGCTGCCGTTGCGGCTGGGCTTTCTCCTGGGTCGTCCGGGCTAGTTCCTCTCGGATGGTGGACAGGCGCAACCCGCGCTCGTGCAAGATCTCGGCAGCAAAGCACTTCTCTTCTCTTAACAACCCCAACAGCAAATGTTCTGTCCCAATGTGACGATGCGATAGGCGCTCGGCTTCTTCTGCGGCGTACGCCAGCACGCGCTTGCATTCGTTCGACAGCGGCAGGTCGACCGACGTCGAAACCTTCTCGCGGATGGTCGTATGTCCTTCAATTTGCTTGCGGATCGATTCCACCGAGGCATGCGAGCGCAGAAAACGATTGGTCAGGGCTTTATCTTCCCGCAACAGTCCCAGAAGCAGATGCTCAGTTTCGATGTAGGGCGACCCGAACTGGCTGGCCTCGTAGCGTGCGAAGAAGATCACGCGCCTGGCTTTTTCCGTATAGCGTTCAAACATAATGCCCTTCCCCTCGAGTATCCGGCCGGGAAGAACCTTGCCTGCCCGACCTACCGACGTCAACCTGGGTTCGTTACCTTCGTCCGTTCCAATCGTTATATGTGTACATTATGCAATCAAAGGGCCCCGAAACCAAACGAAAGAACTTTGCTAAGCCCCTCATCGCATTACCAACGGAACCGTCCTCGGGTTCCACTTGGCTTAATCTCGCAAAAACTGTCTCTCATTTGCACTTTCTCGAACTAATCTTGCTCTTTCTCCGTCGATCACTCAAGCCGGCAACGACTCCGGCGAAATCTCCTCTGCTATACCACGTTGCAACCGCAATACGCGATGGCACCGTCGTGCAAAGGATAAGTTGTGCGTGGCGATCAAGGAAGTGAGTTGATGCTCTTGATGCAGCCGCGCGATCAGAGCGAACACCGCTTCGGCCGTTTGTCCATCGAGATCGCCGGTCGGTTCATCCGCCAGCAAAAGCTTAGGACGCGTGATTAAAGCCCGGGCCAGCGCCACTCGCTGTTGTTCTCCGCCGGAAAGCTCACCGGACCGGTGGTGAGCTCGTTTCTCGAGTCCGACCTCGCCGAGCCAGCGCCGAGCTTCCGGTTCGACCTGTTGCCAGGTTTGGCCTCGCAACAGCAGCGGCATGGCGACGTTTTCCACGGCCGTGAATTCGGGTAGCAAGTAATGGAACTGCCACACGAAGCCTGTCTCACGATTGCGAAAGTCCGCGGCTTGCTCGTGTGACAGTGAATTCAGGTGCAAGTTGGCGCAGTATACGTCACCTGCAGAAGCGCGATCAAGAGCGCTCAAGATATGCAACAAGGTACTCTTGCCCGCCCCTGACTCACCGACGATCGCGAGCATTTCTCCCCGTTTCACCGCGAACGACAGATTTTCAAACAGCACCAGGTCCGACTCGCCCGACCGAAATACTTTCTTCAGTCCCTCAACACGTAGCATGCCGATATCTTAGATGCTCAGTCGACAACTTTCGTTCCAGTCGGCGCCTTCCGGGATCCGCTGCCAACGCATGGAGGGAAGCAGACAGCGGAGTGCCCCTGCTGTGGATCTGCGTCCCGCTTTGGAACCTTCCACAGGCAAATGATGTAAATTCGCCTTTTCTTCGCTTCCAAATGAATGTATAATCCGGCCAGCTTCACTTTCATACTGCACTTTTTAAGGAGCGCTCATGGCGGATGAACGGGGCAAAGCGATCGATCTCGCAGTTTCACAAATCGAAAAACAATTCGGCAAAGGCTCGATCATGCGGTTGGGATCGAAGGAAGCCATCGTGCCCATTGCAGTGATCTCGACGGGGGCGATCTCGTTTGATTCGGCTCTCGGCGTGGGCGGATTCCCTCGCGGCCGCGTTGTCGAGGTCTTCGGCCCGGAATCCTCGGGGAAAACGACGATCACTCTGCAGGTGATCGCTGAAGCGCAGAAAGCCGGCGGCATGGCCGCTTTCGTCGATGCCGAGCATGCGCTCGATCCCGGCTATGCCAAGAAGCTCGGCGTGGATGTCGATAATCTTCTCGTCTCTCAGCCGGATTACGGCGAGCAGGCGCTCGAAATCACCGAAGCTTTAGTGCGCTCCAACGCGATCGATGTGCTGGTCGTTGACTCCGTCGCGGCTCTCGTTCCCAAGGCCGAACTCGATGGCGAAATGGGCGACAGCCACGTCGGCCTGCAAGCTCGCCTGATGTCGCAGGCGCTCCGCAAGCTGACTGGAACTGTCTCGAAATCGCGCACTTGCCTGATCTTCATCAATCAGATTCGCGAAAAAATCGGCGTGATGTTCGGTAATCCGGAAACCACGACCGGTGGCCGGGCGTTGAAGTTCTATTCATCCGTCCGCATCGATATTCGCCGCATCGCCGCCATCAAAGAAGGCGAAATCGTCGTCGGCTCGCGCACGAAAGTAAAGGTCGTTAAGAATAAAGTCGCGGCACCATTCCGCGAAGCCGAGTTCGACATTCTCTATGGCGAAGGCATTTCGCGCGAAGGCGACTTGCTCGATCTCGCCGTTAACAACAACATCCTCGAGAAATCCGGTTCCTGGTTCAGCTACAAGGGCGAACGCATCGGCCAGGGACGCGAAAACGCCCGCCAGTTCCTCAAAGACAACAAAGACGTCATGGCCAAGCTCGATACCGAAGTCCGCAAAGCGCTGGGATTGGCGACGCCGCAGGCCCAAGCCGCCGGAGCCTCAGGCACGGGAACCACCGGCAAAGTCGCGACGATGCCGACAGGAACGGAGTCGGTGAAACCGCCGATCGTGGCGGCGAAACGGTGACGCTCGGAGGGGTCTGCCCCAACAACGGTTTTCATCCCCGGCGAGAGAGGGATCTGGGTTTTCGATGACGTCGTGATGAGTGTCGCCTTCCGCAGAGACCGAGATCCCTCACTGCCAAAAGCGCTCTGTTCGGGATCACAAACCGGAAAGAGCCTCATCGTGAGCCGTAATTGCCATTCCTCCCGCCGTCCGCATAGAATCTCCTAGGCACTCACCGAGACGCACCACACTCATACGCAATACTGCGAGGCAAGCTTGAATAAAGGCACGGCCATATATCCCGGATCGTTTGATCCGCCTACGAACGGGCATCTTGACCTGATTCAGCGCGGAGCAAAGATCTTTGAAGAACTGGTCGTAGCGATCCTGCGCAATTCCGAAAAGAGCCCCATGTTCAGCGTTGCGGAGCGCGCCGACATGTTGCGCGAGCTCACCTCCGACCTGCCCAACGTGCGCATCGATACATTCGATGGTCTGATGGTCGAATATGCGAAATCCATTGAAGCAACCTGCGTGCTGCGCGGCATTCGCGCTATCAGCGACTACGAGTACGAACTGCAGATGGCCTTGATGAATCGCAAGCTCGAACCCACGCTCGAAACCGTCTTCATGATGCCGGCCGTTAATTATTCTTACGTCAGCTCTCGTCTGGTTCGCGAAGTCGCGCAGGCCGGAGGGCCCGTGAAGGGGCTCGTCCCCGAAATCGTCGAACAGAAATTGCGCGAGAAACTCGATCCCGCTTACAAGTTGCAACCGGAACTGATCGAAGTCCCGAAGAAAAGGAAAAAGAAGGCATGACCACGGCCACTAGCGAAGAACTACGCCTGACCGATCGCATCAACCGCATCGAACCCTCTGCCACCATGACGGTCGTTGCCGAGGCTGACAAGCTGCGCTCGCAAGGCATCGATGTCGTCGGCTTCGGCGCGGGCGAGCCGCACTTTTCGACGCCACAGCATATTAAAGAGGCCGCGATTGCCGCGATTCAGGAAAACTTCACCAAGTACACCCCAGTTGCCGGAACGGCCGAGTTGCGCGATGCCATCGCGCATCGGCACAACATGGATTTCGATTCCGATTACCGTCGCGAAGAGGTGATCGCCTCCGTTGGCGGCAAGCAGGCTCTGTTCAACGCCATTCAAGTCCTGGTGGATCACCGCGACGAGGTCATCCTCCCGGTGCCGTACTGGGTCTCATTCAAAGATATTGTGCGCTACGCCGGCGGCGATTGCGTGTTGCTGGAAACCGACGAGAACCAGGGATTTCGTGTTACCGCTGAAATGGTCGCGCGGCTCATATCTCCGCGAACGAAAGCGATCATTTTGAATTCGCCTTCAAATCCTTCCGGCGCGGTCATGAGCCCGGAGGACATGACCGAAGTGGTTCGCCTAGCTCATCAGCGCGGCATCTGGGTTCTGTCGGACGAGTGCTATGTCTACCTGAATTACGCCGCCAGAAATTTTTCGGTCGGAGCGCTGCGCGAATACAAAGAGCGTTTCGTGTTGCTCGGTTCACTCTCGAAGACGTATGCCATGACCGGCTGGCGGCTCGGCTATGCGTTAGCTCCGTCGGCGGTCGCCGGCGCGATCGCGAAACTGCAGAGCCAGTCAACGTCGAACCCGACCTCAATCGTGCAGAAAGCTGCCGTCGCCGCTCTCAAAGGGCCGCAAGACTGTGTCGAGCAGATGCGGCTCGAGTACATTCAACTTCGCGATCACGTGATGGAGGGGCTGCGTTCCATTCCCGGTATGACTTGCACCATGCCCGAAGGCGCATTCTATGCCTATCCGAACATTTCAGCGTTTCTCGGACGTGCTGGGCTAAAGTCGGCTTCTGACGTCGCCGGGCGGCTCTTGCGCGAAGCGCACGTCGCTACAGTGCCGGGCGAGGGCTTTGGAACGAGTGACCACATCCGCATTTCCTACGCCACATCCAGGGCAGAACTGGATCGCGGCCTGGAGCGCATGCGCAAATTCTTCGCCGCTCTCTGAGGAAGCCGCTGCTGGTGCGGCCTTGCATGGATCCTTCGCTCTGCTCAGGATGACAGACGACGAAGGCGAGTTCACCCAGAGGTTCTCTAGGGCTGTAGCTGGTATCCGGGCTTGGCTTCGCAGCGATAAAGCTTGGTCTGGTTCTGGCTGATCTCGCCCTCGCAAGTCGCCCAACTCAGAAGCAGATCAGGACCAAGCGGGAAAATGATGTTTTGTCCGCCCATTTCAGCTTGCAGGCTCAGTCCTTCCGCGTCAGCCGGCAGAGTGAAATCCAGCGTGCGATCGAAGATCACCGGATAGGACTGGTGTTCGGTTTGCGCTACAAGGAAGTGATTGACTTCCGCTTCGACGAGAAACGTCGTGGTGTCCGACCAGTTGAGCACTTTCGCGGTGAGCGTTGGGCCGCCTTTGGCAAAGTTGTCGGACAGGACCTGGGTGAACGGACACGGCCCCGCAATGCATGACAGACGCGCATTGTGAAATTCATTGCCCGGGCCGGCGTTCAGTTCGATCGTGCCAATGCTGGCTTTCCATTTCCCATCGGGCGAGCAGACGGGATCGCGGTTGCACGGAATGTTCGCCGTATTTACGATCCCAAACGTTCTCACGGCGCTGCCAACGTCGACGGAACGTAGGGTCTTGAAAGAGTAGCGAATCACGATGTTTCCGACTTTCACCGAAGGTTTGCCCGACTCGGACCGCGGCTTCGATGGAATCGGCTGCATATGCGCGATATATAGCTTGTCGGCCGCAAAATCGTGCAAATCGAGCGGCTGATAGCCGGGATGACGGAACAAGAGGGTGATCCGCTCGCCGCGCCGCACTCGCTTGAGCAATGTCAGGGAGAAAAAACCTGATGAGTTCGATTTGGCGGGACCAAGAGCCAGACCGTCCGCGACCCGGATTTCGACATTCGAGATTGGCAGTTCCTTGCGGAAATCCGAGCTCTGAACCGTGACCGCCCCGGTAATCGTCAGGGGATGGCGGCGATAGTGAACGAACAATATGGAAGCCCCAAAGCCTAGAACTCCTGCCAGAATGAGCCGCAGGATGATTGCAGTGGTCCTTTGCATCGCAGAACCTCATATTTTACGGGATTCGCACAAGGTGGCGCTTCCGCGTGCGTCGAAAACGAGCAAAATCGTTTAAGATTCTGGTATCCGATCATGTGTAGTTTCAACTCTCGCACATACTCGCGCCGCGATTTCGGGCGGCAAATGCTGGGGTTCCTGGGGGCGCTCCCGCTGGCGCATACCGCGATTTCCGCGCAGGCGGTTACACCAAGCCATCGTTCTCAAAGAAAAATGCCCAGCCTCGGGCTGATTTCGCCTGAAGACGACGACTTCCTTGAAGAACTGGAGCGCGTCACCTTCCAGTATTTCTGGGATCAGGGCAGCCCTAAGACCGGCCTGGTAAAGGATCGCTGCAACACCCGAACCACCGACACCGGCATCGTGGCCAGCATCGCGGCCACCGGCTTCGGGCTGACGGCTCTCTGCATCGGAGACATGCGCGGCTATATTTCGCGCGGGGCGGCGCTCGAGCGCGTACGGGCGGCCTTGCAGTCGCTTTGGGCAAAGCTTCCCAATCATCGGGGCTTCTTCTATCACTTTGCCAACATGAACACCGGAGAGCGAGTCTGGGATTCCGAAGTTTCGTCGGTCGATACCGCGATCTTGCTCTGCGGCGTCTTGGCGTGCCGCGAACACTTCTGGGTCGTCGACGTGCAGGAACTCGCAGACGACATTTTTGATCGCGTTGAGTGGACCTGGCTTTCCGAAGATACCGCCTTGCTGACCCATGGCTGGACGCCGGAAGCTGGGTTCCTGCCCTATCGCTGGGATTACTACAGCGAACTCATGATGATGTATCTGCTCGGGATGGGATCCGATACTTATCCGCTACATGCCCAAGCGTGGGCAGCGTGGAAGCGCCTTGAATTCGACTATGAGGGGAAGCGCTACATCGGCTCATTTGCTCCATTGTTTGTTCATCAATACTCACAGGCGTGGTTCGATTTCCGCAATAAACGAGACCAGTTTGCCGACTATTTTCAGAATTCCGTGACTGCCACACAGGTGCATCGGCAATTCTGTATTGAGCTAGGCAAGCAATTTCCCGATTACAACGCAGATATGTGGGGCATAACGGCTTCGGACTCATTGTATGGATACGTGGCCTGGGGGGGCCCACCTGAAACCGGCCCGATCGATGGCACCATTGTCCCGTGCGCTTCCGCGGGGTCCCTGCCGTTTCTGCCGCAGGAGGTCATGCAGGTGTTGAGGAATATCCGGCAGCAGTACCCGGAAGCGTGGAGCAAATACGGTTTTGTGGATGCCTTTAATCCCCTGAAGAACTGGTATGACCCTGACGTGATCGGCATCGATCTGGGCATCACGCTGCTGATGGCGGAAAATGTCCGGACAGGATTTGTCTGGGAAACGTTCATGAAGAGCGAGATCGCGCAGCGTGGCATGGCGCGCGCCGGATTCAAGAAATACGAACCGGCGAAAACATAGCGTTGTATCGCGTGCCCTGGCCGTTACTTTCTTGCTCCAAAGTGAATTAATTGCTTGCCCGGACCGTATGCGGAGTGCGGTAATTCCAATTCAGGTGAGCGATTCATTTCATCTTTCCGTGCTCCCCGCGGCCATGTAAGCTTTTAAATTAGAGATATATACGGGCACAGAAGGCGTGCCACAAGCTGCGTACACGGCTGGTTGTAGCTCGTCTAATCAAATGCGCGGCATTCGGAACTCAACGTGATGGAGTCCCGGTGCGAGCGGTTTCGAGTTTAACTGTGGTTGCAGCTGGCTGAGTGGCTAACCCTGCATAATCTTTTGGCATCTTTGAGATGCATCGTTCTTCAGGAGCTGGATGGCGCACGAGCAGACTTTTTGGAGCGGATGGCGGGAGCGCGTCACCGCGCTCCGGAACGTCCCACCCGTTCTGAAAATCGTCTGGGAGTCAGGCCCCGTCGTCGTTACGCTGGGACTGGTTTTCCGGCTGGTCTCGGCCCTCATGCCGGTGGCTGCGACTTGGATCGCGGCCCGAATCCTCGACATCGTCCGTATCGTTCTCAACCACCAGCCGGTGCCCAACCTCCTCTGGTGGCTGATCGGCGCTGAGTTTGGCGTGGCGCTGCTCACTGGCTTGGTCACCCGCGGCATCGATTACCTGGACGCGCTTTTAGCCGACAAATACACCCGGCACGTCAGCATCCGCGTGATGCAACACGCGTCCAGTCTGGATCTGATCGCCTACGAAGATCCTGTTTTCTATGACCGTCTGGAACGGGCCCGGGTGCAGGCGACCGATCGCCTGGGGATGATTCAGTCTATCGGACGGCTGGTGCAGCAAGTCATCACCGCCGGCTCCTTCTCGGTTGCCATTTTCGTGTTCTCCCCGTGGCTGCTGTTCCTGCTCATCATCGGAATTCTGCCCGCATTCGTGGGGGAGAGTCATTTCGCGTTTCTCGGCTATGCCAAGAACTTCCGCCAAACGCCAGCCAAACGCGAGCTTGATTATTTGCGTGTGCTGGGCGGGAGTCGCGAGGCTGCCAAAGAGCTCAAGCTATTTGGATTGAGAAAGTTTCTGGTGAACCGCTTCACGCGCCTTTCCGACCAGATTTATGAACAGGATGTCAGTTTGGCTCGCCGTCGCCTGATTGCCGGAGCATTCCTGTCGACGATCGGCACTGGCGGCTATTACGGCGCGTACCTCTACATCATCTGGCGGACCGTCAAGGGTGCGATCGGCTTCGGCACCATGGCCTTCCTGACCGGCGCTATCATGCAGGCCAGCACCAGCATTCAGCAAATCTTTTCCACGCTTTCAAGCATTGCCGACCAGGCCCTGTTCCTGACCGACTTGCTCGCGTTTTTTGAAATGCGGCCGACGATTCGTTCCAAGCCCAATGCCTTGCCAGCGCCCCGGCCGATTGTCCGCGGATTCGAATTCCACAACGTTTCGTTCCGCTATCCGGGGACGGAGCGGCTGGTGCTGAATGATCTGAATCTGTGGCTGCATCCCCACGAAAGAGTCGCGCTCATTGGCGAAAACGGAGAAGGGAAGACCACGCTGGTGAAGCTCCTGACGCGCCTTTACGATCCGACAGAAGGACAGATTCTGCTCGATGGCGTGGATTTACGCGAATACGACCTGGACGATCTGTATCGCGAGATGGGCGTCATTTTTCAGGATTTCATGCGCTATGAAATGACCGCAAGAGAAAATATCGCTGTCGGAAAAATCGAGGAACTGAACAATCTGGATCTGCTGAAATCAGCCGCCGACAAGAGCATGGCGGCCGACGTGATCCGAAGGTTGCCGGGTCAGTATCAGCAGCAGCTCGGCCGCCGCTTCGAGAATGGCATGGATCTCTCTGGAGGCGAGTGGCAAAAGCTCGCCTTGGCGCGCGCCTATCTGCGCGATGCGCAGTTGCTGATTCTGGATGAGCCCACGGCCGCTCTGGATGCCCGCAGCGAGTTTGAAGTGTTTCAGCGTTTTGCCGAGCTCACATCGGGTAAAGCCGCCTTATTCATTTCCCATCGCTTTTCGACCGTGCGCATGGCCGATCGCATTGTGGTCATGGAAAAGGGACGAATCACCGAAGATGGCGACCACGACCAGCTGTTCCGTCTGGGCGGACGGTATGCCGAGATGTTTGAATTGCAGGCGGCGAACTATCGCTGAGAAGTTCAGAAACGAAACTCATCAATGACGAGAAACACACATTTTGGAATTATTGGCGTCGATGAAGAGCCACGGCCCGAGTCGCCAGCCGCGGCGCGCGATCCGCGAACTCTGCGGGCTCAGGCGAAAAAGCTGGCCGATAGCTTGAGCTGGCTGCCCAATACTCCTTCCTCCGAGGTTTTTCCCCAGCGCACTTCTGCCTTGACTCGAGCCTTCGGCGCGATTTTTGCGGCGTTAAAACGTTCTTCAGCAAAGGACGCTGCGGAAGACTTCCGCTGGCTTTATGACAACGAGAGATTGCTCGATACCGAGCTGCAAAACGCAGTCAGCGTACTGGGATCGCGAACCGAGATTCCCCACGTGCGCACTGCCGATGGAACCGTGATTCCCAGAGCGCTGGCTCTAGCCGAAGGATATCTGGAGGCGGTGTCCAGCGACTTCATGGAACAGGAATTCGTCGCTTTCGTCGAAACGTTTCAGGAAACCGCCGTCCTGCAATCGCTGGAATTGCGCATGTTGGTTCCGGCCATGAAACTGGTGCTCCTGGAACAGATTGCTCGACTGGGCAGAGGCGTGGTGAGCAATCCGAGGCTGCCTGCCCAGAATCTCGCCATCTGCATCCGCAGCCTGCAGGAAGTCG